>JBKPBA010000295.1:0-7422 GCA_046726675.1 Chloroflexota bacterium | reverse complement strand
GTGCGAAGCGTCCCGCCTGATCGTCCTGCTTTGGGGCATCCCAGACAGATTTTTCCGGTTTCGGGATGGGAATAGCCATGCAGAATCCCTCCGATATCATCAAAGTGTTCACGTTCTTCTTCTTCAAAGCTATTCTGTCTGTCCCCTACAAATCCGGTTGCACAAGATAGGAATAGTACACGATTGCTGCGCAAATGTGGCAACTGTTACCAACCCTTTCTGCTTTTCGCTCCTTTATTTCTCAATGCCTCATAGTGTAGCATGCCGTGTATTTATGTATGCACGGCAATCATAAATCTGGTACTTTCGGCTGTACAAGAAATACGAAATACAAATACTTCTAACGATTGACGCATCTCCCAAACCTGCTATACTTAAGCGGGCGCTCGGTTTCAATGGAATTGGCCCCCCAAGATTAAGAACCGTAAGGATACTCAAATGCGAATTGCGCTTGATTATACGGCAGGCATCAGGCAGGGAGCAGGGGTTGGGCAGTATGTACGAAGCCTGGTGAACGCGATGCTTGCACAGGATGCCAGTAATGATTACACGCTGATTGCGAGCGGACGTCCCACAAAGGAGCATTCATTTCCTACCGCTAGCAACGTTCGGGGTCGCAGTGTATGTATTCCCGATCGCTACCTTAACATTCTCTGGTACCGCTGGCGGGTTCCGCTCTATGCAAATTTCTTCACGGGTCCGGCAGACATCTATCATGGCCTGGACTTTGGCCTTCCGCCACTCGCAGGCAGAGCGCACAAGGTTGTTACCGTCTATGATCTGGCTTTCCTGCAACATCCAGAGACAGCAGTCTCTTCATTGGCCGCATTTCTAAACAAAGTGGTACCGGAGTCCGTAGCCGCGGCCGATGTTGTTGCCGCCATCTCTCATGCAACGAAACAGGCACTCATCGAACACTATAAGACTCCACCAGAGAAGATTACAGTCATTCCCTGTGGTATCGCACCACGCTTTCAACGCATCTCCGACGCTGCACTCTTAGAGGCAACACAGCGCAAATTTGATCTGAAACGTCCTTTAGTTCTCAGTGTTGGTACTCTGGAGCCACGTAAAAACCATCTCGGCCTCATCAAGGCCTTCTATGAAGTGCAGAAATGCAAAGAAAGCTCAGCTATGCTCGCAATTGCAGGAGGGAAAGGATGGCTATATGAAGAGACACAGCGTATGGTGACGGAACTCAAACTGGAGGATAAGGTCCGTTTCCTGGGCCGTATTAGCGATCTCGAACTGATTACATTGTACAGCCTGGCCGACGTATTCGCCTTTCCCTCGTTTTTTGAAGGCTTCGGCATGCCGCCCTTAGAAGCAATGGCATGTGGCGCTCCTGTCATCACTTCAAACACGTCCTCTCTGCCAGAGGTCACTGGTGATGCGGCAATTCTAGTTGACCCACATGACACGAATGAGATAGCGAATGCAATTGCCCGCATACTTGGAGATGAACAATTACGGGAGGAACTACGTCGGAAAGGCTACTTGCAGGCACAACAGTATACCTGGCCCAAGGCAGCACACAAGATGCTTTCTGTTTATCAGAAGCTGTACGAAGGTGTAACAGACTTTTCTGAGGAAGCCGAAATGAACTCTGCTTCTTATACTTGAAAGTTAGATGGAGACATATGCCAAATGCATTGATTACTGGGATAACAGGACAGGATGGTAGTTACCTCGCAGAATTCTTGTTAGAGAAAGGCTACCGCGTCTATGGTATGGTGCGGCGCACCAGCACATTCAACGACGAACGCATCCGTCATCTACTCGATCGCATCGAGTTGATTGATGCCGATCTTCTTGACCAACTCTCACTGATTCAAGCACTACGTCAATCGCAGGCAGATGAAGTTTACAACCTTGCAGCAATGTCGTTTGTGGCAACATCATTTCAGCAGCCAGTTGCTACAGGTGAGTACACTGCGCTGAGTGTTGCCCGAATGCTAGAGGCCGTGCGCCTGGCGGATTGGCCAATCCGTTTCTACCAGGCGAGCAGCTCTGAGATGTTCGGTAAGGCTCAAGCAGTCCCACAAAATGAGCAAACACCGTTCTACCCGCGCAGTCCCTATGGAGTGGCCAAGCTCTACGGGCATTGGATCACGGTGAACTTTCGCGAAAGCTACAATCTGTTTGCCTGCTCAGGAATATTGTTCAACCACGAATCGCAGCGGCGTGGCCACGAATTTGTGACGCGCAAGATCTCCCACGGTGTAGCACGAATCAAGCTAGGTTTACAGGATAAGCTGGTACTGGGCAACCTCGATGCGCAACGCGATTGGGGATTCGCGGGAGACTACGTTGAGGCCATGTGGCTCATGCTCCAACAAGATAAACCAGATAACTACGTGATTGCCACTGGCACGACCCACAGCGTTCGTGACTTCGTCGTTGCGGCTTTCGCACATGTGGGCATCCACGACTGGCAACGCTACGTGGAGATCGACCCACAACTCTTCCGACCTGCTGAAGTTGATCATTTGATCGGAGACGCATCCAAGGCTCGCCAGCGGTTAGGCTGGCGTCCTCGTGTAACGTTTGAGGAACTGGTCAATATGATGACGGAGAACGACGTGAAGCTGGTTTCGAGCTTGCCACCAAACCGAAGGTAGGTCCTTCTAGAAATGAAGCGCTGCTTGAGATACTCACTATGCATGGGATCTATCTGGCATGATTCCAAGTCCAGCAGAAGAAAGGTAGCTGAATGACAATGTCGATTCCGTCGCGCATCCTCATCACAGGTTGTACAGGTTTTGTGGGCGGCTACCTGGTGGAACAATGTCGTATTCGCTATCCACAGTCAGAGTTGTTTGGGGTATCGGGGCACCAAACCTTTCACGCTGCTACAGCCGGTATGAGTGACGTAAAGCTCCTGGTAGCAGATATCACGCAACCAGAAGCCATTCGCCAGGTAGTGGCAATGTCACAGCCGGACCTGGTTATCCATCTAGCAGCGCAGTCCTCGGTAGCAGCATCCTGGAAGGACCCATTTGGAACACTCAAGGTCAATGCCGGGGGAGCAATACATCTACTCGAAGCCTTGCGATCCGAGCAAATAACTCCTCGCATCGTGCTTGTAGGTTCCGGCGAACAATACGGCATGGTACGCCCTGAGGACAACCCCATACGCGAGGAGTGCCCGTTTCAACCTGCAAACCCATACGGAGTCTCAAAAGTGGCTCAAGACCTCTATGGCTACCAGTATTTTGTTGCCTATGGGCTACCGATCTTGCGTGTACGCCCTTTTAATCACTTCGGGCCACGTCAGACATCCAGGGTTGTGATAGCTAACTTTGCGCGGCAAATTGCTCTGATCGAAGCAGAAAGAGCCGAACCTGTGTTATCTGTAGGTAATCTTGAGGTTTGGCGAGACTTTCTGCCAGTAGAAGATGTTGTAGCTGCATATCTAGCAGTTGCTGAGCAGGGAAAGCCAGGAGAGGCATACAACATTGGCTCAGGTCAAGCACGCTCAATCAGAGCAATTCTGGATCTACTCTTAACTTTTACTGGGGCGCGCATTCAGCTGCGCGAAGATCCTACGCTACTGCGGCCTGTGGATGTGCCATTGCTAGAGGCTGATACCTCACGTCTACGTGCAGACACAAACTGGAAACCAGTTGTGCAATTCGAGTTCGCACTACAACGGACACTCGACTTTTGGCGAACAGCCGTCCAGGTAAATAACCCTTGAGTATTCGACTAGTTTTGCGTGGTAATAAATACCTTGAAGATACGAGGAGGTTCAGCATGCGTGATTTACCTGCGGGAACAATCACGTTGCTCTTTACAGATATTGAGGGATCCACTCATCTGCTCCAACAGCTAGGTGGGCGCTACGCCGGGCTATTGACTGAGTGCCGCAACCTGTTGGGCATTGCTTTCCATAAGTATAGCGGCCACGAGGTCGACACGCAGGGAGATGCCATGTTCTTCGTCTTTGCTCACGCCCACGATGCTGTCTTAGCGGCGGTGGGTGCGCAACGCGAACTCGCCAATCATTCCTGGCCGGAGGACGTGGCGGTACGTGTTCGCATGGGGCTGCACACGGGCGAGCCATCTCGCCTGGCTGAGGGATATGTGGGCCTGGACGTGCATTACGCCGCGCGTATCATGAGTTCAGCTTATGGTGGGCAGGTGCTCCTCTCACGCACCACTCGTGATCTGGTGGAATACGATTTGCCAGAAGGAGTGAGCCTACGTGATCTCGGAGAGCACCATCTCAAGGATTTAGAACGGCCTATCCCTCTCTATCAATTGGTGATTGCAGGTCTATCTGCCGATTTTCCACCGCTCAGGACTCTCGATAATCGCTTTGACAGCTTACCTGCGCAGCCAACGCCACTCATTGGACGTGAGCACGAGGTGGCAACTCTCGGACAACTCTTGCGCCGTGAGGATGTACACCTCGTCACATTAACCGGTCCCGGTGGTACGGGAAAAACTCGCCTGGCTCTTCAGACCGCATCAGAGCTACGTGACGTTTTCGTTGACGGGATATGTTTAGTCTCGCTCGCTCCTATCAACGATCCCATGCTGGTTATGCCTACCATTGCTCGAGCATTCGGTATTCGGGATGGCGTTGGACAGCCTATCTCAGCACGTCTTGAGGAGGTGTTGCTACGGAAGCGGGTGCTGCTGCTACTAGACAATTTCGAACAGGTTGTTGGGGCAGCGTCGCAGGTAGCCGACTTACTCACTTCCTGCCCGCAGCTCAAGCTGCTCGTCACAAGTAGGGAGGTATTACATGTGCGCGCTGAGCACGAGTTCGCGGTGCCTCCTCTAGCTTTGCCTGATCTCGCACATCTTCCCGGACTTGCAGCACTTGCGTATGTTCCGTCAGTGGCGCTCTTTCTTCAGCGGGCGCAAGCAGTGACGCCAGAGTTCCAGTTGACATCTACCAACGCGAGAGCAGTGGCGGAGATCTGTGTTCGCCTGGATGGGCTTCCTCTGGCAGTCGAGCTGGCAGCGGCGCGTATGAAGCTGCTATCTCCACAGATTCTACTCACGCGTCTGAGCCGACGACTAGCCATATTGACAAGCGGGGCGAGAGATGTGCCAACACGGCAGCAGACCCTGAGAAACACCATCGAGTGGAGCTATCAGCTGCTCTCTTTCGAGGAACAGCGTCTCTTCCGATGGCTCTCCGTCTTCGTTAGCGGCTGGACTCTCCAGGCAGCGGAAGCCGTCTACGATGGGCCTGACGGCGGATCGGGACAAGTGTTGGATGGTGTAGCCTCACTGATCGACAAAAGTTTACTGCAACGAGTGGAGCAAACAGAAGAAGAAAATGAGGAGCCGCGCCTCCAGATGTTGGAAACGATCCGTGAGTACGGACTGGAGGCACTTACCGCCAATGGGGAAGGAGAACTTGCCAGGCAAGCACATGCCAACTACTTTTTATCGCTAGCGGAAGAGGCGGAGCCAGCGCTGAAAGGACCATTGCTTGTCATGTGGCTAGAGCGATTAGAGCGGGAACATGACAACTTACGAGCAGCGATGCAATGGGCTATAGAAAGTGGCAGGACTGAAATGGCCTTGCGCTTTGGTATCGCTCTGGAGCGCTTCTGGGTAGTGCGCGGTCATCGCAATGAGGGACTGGTTTTCCTGGAGCGAGCGTTGGAAGGAAGTGCAGGAGTTGCAACGGAAATGCGTGCGAAGGGTTTACTTGCTGCTGCACGGCTCGCCCTTATCCAAAGCAACTACGACCAGGGCGAGGTGCTAGCTCAGGAGAGCCTGGCGTTGTTCCGAAAGCTTGGAGACAGACGAGGCATCGCCCTCTCTCTTGATCGACTGGGAATGGCAGCCTGGAGACGAGGCGATTTCCCAGCAGCACGTGTCTTGCTGGAGGAGGATCTCCCACTCTTTAAAGAGGTAGATGACAAGGATCGTGTCGCCTGGTCACTCTTCACTTTGGGATTGCTCAACAATAAGCAGGGGCAGTACTCCAGAGCTTATGCCCTGTTTGAAGAGAGCCTGAAGCTTTTCAGAGTGTTAGGCAACAAAAGAGGCATAGCCGCTTCACTGACACAGTTGGCAGGCACGCTCTTTGTTTCCCAGGGCGACCAGACTATGATTCATCCACTACTTAAGGAAGGGCTCTCTCTTGATCAGGAAGTTGGCGATAAGGAGGGGATGGCAGTTGCTTCTCTCCTGTTGGGATGGATAGCCCTCAAACAGGGTGATGTAACCACTGCACGTTCACGTGTAGAGGAGAGCCTTGTTCTCTATCGGGAGATGGAGCATCGTGAGGGTACGGCGGAAGCGCTCTCCCTCTTAGGGAAAGCAGAAGCCTCCCTTGGTAACTATGCCTTTGCCCGCACCCTTTACGAAGACAGCCTGGCCATTGCGCAGGAGATAGGAGATAAAGAATTGATTGCTTCCGGCCTGGAAGGGCTGGCAAGTGTAGTAGCAGTGCAGGGAGAACCAGCTTGGGCAACTCGCCTTTGGGGAACGGCGGAAGCCCTGCGCGAAGCTATTGGTGCGCCTCTACAGCCTGTTGAACAGGATGACTACGACCACGCAGTGGCAGCCGCCCGCAGAGATCTCGGGGAGAAGACTTTTGCTCTGATCTGGGCGGAAGGACGCACAATGAGAACGGAGCAGGTACTTACTACAGATAAACAATCGATTCAGCAACATCAATCTCAACAGAATCCTCACCCCAGCAAGTAACGCAATCCTTGCCTCGTATTATTGCATCAGCTACTTCCGGCTGGCTTTTTTGCGCGCCTGAGAGGCTCCTGATTTCTCCCGTCGTACAAAGATCAAATTAAGAATCGTCTCGTGACACTCCGCATGGTCTGGAAGACCAGCGGCTTCTTCTGGCACTGTTGCGTAGTCGGTTGTTCGAGTGGATGTAGCGTGGCTACGACTCGTTGAACAACGGTAGTTGGCGAACAATACCCGATACCGAAGGGACCATCCTCCCTTTTGTCTCCTGCGCGGTGCCCTGCGCGTTCGCTGTTCCATGCCAAGCACGATCGGTAGATGGCCGACCAAAGCCTTTGGCATCCTGGGAACGACGAACACCTCCCGTTTTCACGGGCCTCTCTGTTGCCAGAGGAGCGTGAGGCTTTTCCTGAGAAGGAGTCTGTTGATACCGAGCAAGCAGGCGTTTGCCAATGACGAGCGATGCGTTTCTATCGGAGTTGCCATGCATCTGACACTAGGGGCAGTACACCAGAGGCGCACCTGGGGTATAGCCTTCTGCTGGTTTCCCTCCATCATAACGAGCAATGGGACTACCACAACGAGCACATTCCTTACTCGTGTTTCTCGGACTCACCCGGCACGTGACGATCCCTGTATTCCACGCCTTGTATTGGCTGTACTTGAAGATTTTCCCTCGTAACCAGTACGAGCGTTTCTCGTTGCCTCGCCGACTGTACTTGCCCTTGCGTGGTTTGAAGTGCC
>JBKPBA010000294.1:0-3884 GCA_046726675.1 Chloroflexota bacterium | reverse complement strand
CACCGGGCGGGTGGTCTGCCGGATGCTGCCGGGGGAGCGTCAGCACGCGATGCTGGTCGACCCGGACTGGAAGATCGGCGGGGCGGAGTTGGTGTGGCTGGATGGCACCTACTATTTGCACCTCACCCAGACGCACGAGGTACTTCCCTTGAAGGAGGCGGATGACGTGCTCGGCGTGGACCTGGGTATCTCGAACGTCGTCACGGACAGCACAGGCACGCAGTTCACGGGCACGGAAGTGCGGCTGATTCGCAGCCGTGCAGTTGCCAGACGCGCCGCCCTGCAACGAGTCGGCACCCGTTCTGCCAAACGCCGCCTCCAGAAGATGCGCAGGCGGGAGCGGCGCTGGATGAAGCACGTCAATCACAAGATCACGAAGACCCTGGTGGCAAAAGCCGCCGTATCGCGCAAGGCACTCGCCCTCGAAGACCTGACTGGTCTTCGAGAAGAGATCACGGTTCGCCGCGCAGACCGCTACGAACGGCATTCCTGGGCCTTCTATCAACTCCGCTTGTTCCTGACCTACAAGGCGGCCTGGGCGGGCGTGCCAGTCTATCTCGTAGACCCGGCCTATACCTCCCAGACCTGCTCGCGGTGCGGGTACTGTTCCTCGACAAATCGTCAAAGCCAATCCTCCTTCCGCTGCCACCAATGCGGTTTCTGCTGCCACGCGGATGTCAACGCTGCAATCAATATTGCTCAGGCTGGCCGTCAAGCAGCCTATGGTAGCGGCGGTATGTCGCCAGCTACAAGCCCACGCCTGAAGGCGTGGGGTACTTGACTAATTTAATCTGGGTTCTTACTTTTCGGGGTAAAGTACCCTCCAATTGACTGATTGTAGAGGAAGCACATGGCTGGCAGGTTGAGATAGTGTTAAGAAATGGTTGTAGATGTGGAAATATGGTGAAGTTTTCTTCATATTTTTAATATAGTAGAGTTTACTTTCCGTCTTGAGCGAGTGGCCTTTCAATAGCTTCTTCCGTCACGGCACGACTTGTTATTTTTCCGCCGGCTATCCGGGATAGTTAATATCAAATCCGCTTCTGTAGTTATTACTACAATCAGCACGAACTAAAAGAAATCCACATGAGAAAAGTTCATAAGCTTAGCGTTTGAATAGTGATTAAGTGGATTTGATATAACATTTTCTTGAGTCCCTTACACTAGGTGAACAGGTGACCAGGACCAGGAATTAGCTCATTGACAAACATTATTAGATAGATTATTCTATTGAATAGTACTTCCTTTTCCCATTTTTTGTTTACTCGCTAGTAGTGCGGCTCTTAGATAGCTGAATCAAGAAACAGACGAAAGTTTCTCTATCTACTAAGGAACAGGGCAGATATGAGTACAAGTAGTTCAGGCCCAAGACGTCTGGGGAAATATGAATTGCGGGAGCGCTTGGGACGCGGGGGGATGGGTGAAATTTGGAAAGCGTTTGACACACAATTGCAACGCTATGTCGCGATTAAGTTCCTGCATGCCGACCTGCAAAATGATCCCAGTTTCGTCAGTCGTTTTGAACGCGAAGCGCAGGTAATCGCCTCGCTGCACCATCCCAACATCGTAAAGATCTACGACTTTCAAATCTCGCAGCCTCCAGAATCGGAGAATACGACTGCTTATATGGTCATGGATTATGTCGAAGGACAAACGCTAGCGAACTACATCCGCAGTACGTCTCGCATGGGCAAGTTTCCATCCACCGCTGACCTATTGCATCTTTTTACACCGATCAGCGCGGCCATCGATTATGCCCACCAGAGAAGCATGATTCATCGCGACATCAAACCATCCAATATCTTGCTTGACAAACGAAGTACTTCTCGCAATCCAATCGGCGAGCCCATTCTCACCGATTTTGGTATTGCCAAATTGCTAGGATCTGCCTCAAGCACCCAGAGCGGCTGGTGGTTTGGGACCCCGCACTACACCTCACCGGAGCAAGCCAGGGGCGCTCCTGGTGACGAGCGCAGTGATCTCTACTCCCTTGGGGTCATCCTCTATGAAGTCTGCACAGGAGTGTTGCCTTTCCAGGGGAACAATCCGGCTACCATTTTGATGCAGCACATCAATGCTATGCCTACTTCACCTGCCCTTATTAACCCCACTATCCCACCAGCTCTGACTGTTGTGATCCTGCGCAGCATGGCCAAAGACCCGGCAGCCCGTTTTCCTAGTGCTGCTTCCATGGTTGCAGCTCTGGCAGAGGCCCTCAATATGCCCACTCCAGAAGGGTTGGGCCAACCGGCCTACCCGATAGATCCTAACAGTGGACCAAACTACCAGAGTCCAGTATCACCTCACCTACCATTGGGTGCGGTACCACCCGTATCCTTGTTACCTACACAAGCTGGGTCGCCTTGGACCCCGTCAGTTCCAAACACGCCATCCAATCCGTCGTTCCTTGGTCAAATGAAAGAAAGGTCGCGTTACTTCATGGTGCAGGGGTATGTGGAGGGGGAAAACTTGCAAGAGCGTATGGACCGCCTCAATCAGCCGATGGAGGAACAGGAGGTCCTGATCTATGCCTCCCAAGTGCTGGAAAGCTTGGACGATTTGGGGCGTCATACTCACCCGCATATACATGGAAATATCAAGCCAGAAAATATTATAATCGGGACTAAGGATAAACGAGCATACCTGGTAGACTCTGGCTTTGTGGCGGCCGATATAGCTAACAATGTACAACGGAAACAAACCCCAGCTCTAGGAACTCCAGGTTATGCACCCCTCGAGCAGCTTCAGGGCGATGTGGACCCACGATCTGATCTTTATGCGCTGGCAGCGACGATTCATTACCTGTTGACGAACCGCGACCCGCGCAATCAGCCGCCCTTTGTCTACCCTCCAGTACGTACGCTGAACCAGCAGGCCTCACCGGAAATCGAGAGCGTGTTGTTACGTGCACTGGCGAATGATATCACGCAACGCTACCAAAGTGCTCTCGCAATGAAGCGGGATATCGACTATATATTGCTAAGGCGTTATGGGATATCGAGCGATACTGCACTGGGTTTGTCTGGATCGATGGGAGCAGTGGGTGCGATGGCTGCATCACCGGCTACGAAGACCACAAAAGGTATACGCGAATGGCTACATCTGCCAGGTGCGGCAAGTACATCACCCAGCGCGAATCAACCAATGAGCATGCAACCTCAACTATCTGCTGAGCCTCGACCTGTAAGTCCCGCTCCAGGAGCATGGCAGCAGAGACAGAGAGATAAAAGGCGGCGCAACATTCTTATTGCGCTTCTACTGTTGATCTTGCTGATTGCTGGAGGCCTCTCTTACGCCCTACTCTCTCTTCGTACCAGTCATACTACTACTTCTACCACGGCGACCCCTACGACTGATATCGGAGTTACCAGGGCACCGGATGGGGAATACATCGGCATTAGTGATGGAACCTTTGCCTTTGATACGAACCGAGCAGATGGAAACCTGAAGCGCCAGGCGACAGAGAAGCTCAAAATGGGGGATAGCGGCAGTGCTCAGACGCTGTTAGCGTCGGCAGTAGCGGGAGATACCAGTGATGCCGAAGCCTTGATCTACCTGGAAGATCTACGGGTGCTCGCTTCTGGTCGCCCCTATATCACGCTAGTGGTTGGGACGATGATTGGAGAAGGCTTACCTGGGCGTGGTGACCTCCAGGGGGCCTATGTGGCGCAAAAGGAGTACAACGATGGCTTTAAACTCCCGGGTGGGACGCAAGTGCGCCTGCTGATTGCCAATTCAGGTAATGACAAGACCTACGCCAGGACCGTGGCGCAGCAAATTGTACGGGCAGCCCAGGCAGACAAAACTATTGTGGGAGTGATGGGCTGGCCTTTCAGTTCGCGTGTCCTCAATGCGGTCAATACCCTGGCGGCGGCACACATCCC
>JBKPBA010000293.1:0-6190 GCA_046726675.1 Chloroflexota bacterium | reverse complement strand
GTTGGTAACTGACTGTATAGTACGTAATAGTTCATGTACATGAAAGCTTAAATCCCGGTAAAACTATCAATTCGTTTATCCTTCATTGTAAACTCATCTATATTCGGTAGAAAGAAATGAGGTAAACTGATGTCATGGTATCCGAATCAGGGACAGGATCCTAATCAGCCTGGTCAAGCAGGCGGCTATCAGCAGCAGCCGGGCTATCAACCAGGGGGTGAACCACAACAAGGCGGCTACCAACAACAAAGTGGCTACCAGCCCGGCGGCTATCAGCAACAGCCGGGCTATCAACCAGGTGGCTACCAGCAACAGCCAAACTATCAGCAGCCATATGGTACTCCTTTTACGGCTATACCCAATGCAAATGGTCCTACTTCGATGGGCATGGATGCCAATGTTGCGGCAGGGCTAAGCTACCTGTTTTCAATTGTCGGCGGGCTGATTTTTTACTTTGGAGAAAAACAGAATCGCTTCGTACGCTTCCATGCGATGCAATCAATTCTCTTTAATGCGTTCTGGATCGTGCTGTTTATTGTACTCTTCACTGTTCAGTCCTTTCTTTATGCCACTGTTATTCTGAGTCCAATGGCAGTTGTTTTAACTTGCCTTACCATTCAGCTGCCACTGGCATTACTCGCCGTCTGGATCGTTTTGATGGTTTACGCGTTCCAGGGTAAGTACTTCAAACTTCCCGTCATTGGGGATTATGCTGAGAAATACGCAACGCCGACCATATAGTGTATAACAGGTAAATTGAGAGGCCCTAGCACAAGTTCGCGCCAGGGCCTAAGCCAACCCATAGCGCCTATCAAAGACTCTACTTCAATTGCCTCTCCACATTACCTATGCTATACTTGCCTTCGTACATAAGAAGGGAGTTCATTCATACGTATGACACAAGATATCTCACAGATGCAGAATCCTTTTATCGTAGGAGAACGCATTTATCTGAGACCATTAGAACCTGCACAGGATAATCACCTGTACTCTAGCTGGATGAACGATGAAGAGATCCGTCGCTATTTTTCGATTTTTCCCACCAGTGACACTCGTGGCAAAGAGCGGCTGGAGCAGCTCTACAAAGATGGCAAACATATTATCTTTGGCGTGGCCCTCAATAGCGATAACCGGCTAATCGGCCTGGTCGGGCTTAAAGATATCAATTATATCAACCAGAGCGCTGAGTTCTATATCATAATCGGTGACCGTTCCGCATGGGGTAAAGGGTACGGCACCGAGGCAACAAAATTGATGTTCCGCTATGGTTTTATGGAACTCAATCTCAATCGGATTCAGACAAAGGATTTTGAAGAGAATATTGGAGGCTGGCGCGCAGATGAGAAGGCAGGCATGAAGTTTGAGGGAAGGTTACGCCAGTCAATGTTTCGTTTCGGCAAGTACCACGATGAGCGTATCTACAGTATCCTGCGAAGCGAATTTTTAGAGAGTCTTTGATTGCAGTATGACTATCACCATCCAGGAAATTACCGATAAAGCACAATGGAATGGGTTTTTAACAAGCCAGCCGAGAGGCCACTTGCTACAATCATATGAATGGGGAGAACTGAATCGATATCTTGGTGGTCGTATTTACCGGTTGGGCGCCATGGAAAATGGGCGTATTACCGGCGCCATGATGCTGACCGTATCTCCTGTTCCCATCCCTCTACCAGTGCCCGGAGTGCGCTTCAACTGGCTTTACTGCTCGCGTGGGCCTACAGTGGAACGCCCTGATTCTCCTGCTCTTACTGCTTTGATTGAAAGCGTGCAGAAGATTGCACGCGCAGAGCACGCGGTGGTTTTACGCCTGGAACCAAATATTGCCGATGACGACCCGCAAATTGATAGGTGGATCGCAGCTTACCACGACCTGGGGTTTCAGACAAATCCCCATGCAGTACACGGACGGCGAAGCTGGGTTCTCGACATTCGGCCAGACGATGAACAATTGCTGGCTAATTTTAAGATGACGTGGCGGCAGAATGTACGCATCGCCGAACGTAAGGGCGTCATCATACGTGAAGCGCAAAACGACGCTGATTTTGATACTTATTATGAACTACTCAAAACCACAAGCGAACGCGATGCGTTCTTTATCCACCATAAGGACTATCACCGCGAGATTTTGCGGCAGTTTGCCGATCAAGGCGACGCGGTGCTTTATCTTGCCGAACACGAGGGAGAAGCAATCGCTGCCAAGATGCTGATTCGCTATGGTGATTGGTGCTGGGATATGTTTGGAGCCTCTTCCAATAACAAGCGCAATCTCAAACCCAACTACTTGCTACAATACCGTTGTATTCAATGGGCGAAAGCGCGCGGCTGCTCCTATTTCGATTTTCGCACTATTCCCGAGGTTTTAGAGCCTGGTGAAGAGATGTGGGGAGTTTATGAATATAAGAAAGGCTTTGGGGGTTTCTCGCGCCTGAACATTCCAACACAGGATTATGTCTATCGTCCCCTCATCTATAACGCGTGGCGCAAATCGGTTGAAATTCGTCGCACGCGCCGGCACGAAGAACGCAAAAAAGTAGAGTTAGAACGAGCCGCCAGAGGCAAAGGCGATAATCAGGATTGAAGGAGATAGGGTCGAGAATGATTCAAACTGAGAAAAAACATATGCAGGCGCGTATCATCACCGATCGCCAACAATGGAATGATTTTGTGTCGGCCTCGGAGTGTTGCAATATAACACAATCCTATGAGTGGGCCGAGCTAGCGCCTCACCTGGGAGCCGAGGCGCTGCGCATAGGCGTTGTGGATGATGACGAGCAACTCTGCGCCGTCATGCTACTACTGATTACGCGCGCTCCTGTCCTGAGAAGAACCTATTTCTATGCGGCCAGAGGCCCCATCATTGATGATCCCGATTCGCCTGCGATGGATATCTTGCTCAAGTATATATTGGCGGAGGCACACAAACGAGGCGCATTCATGCTCAAAATAGAGCCGAGCATACCCGATGGGAATGATCAATGGTTGGTAGCTCTGCGAAAAAGAGGTTTTCGTCCCAATCCTTACGCTGTTCACGTGCGCAATGAATGGGTACTCGACTTGCGACCAGATGAAAAAGAAATCCTGGCAGGCATGAAAGAAAAATGGCGCTACAATGTGCGTTTAGCAGGTCGCAAAGGTGTGATTGTACGACGAGGCGAGGGGCAGGCTGACTTGGATACGTTCTATCACATTTATGAGACGACGAGTGAGCGCGATCGATTTTTCATCCACAATAAGCAGCACTATGAAGATGTGATGCGACTGTATAGCGATGGAGACAGAGTTGTGCTTTTCCTAGCGGAATATGAAGGCAAGGCTATTGCCGCTATCATTGTGCTGCGATTAGGCCGTTGGAGCTGGTACATGTATGGCGCATCTTCGAACGAGCAGCGCAATTTAATGCCCAACCACTTGCTGCAGTGGACCGGCATGCAATGGGCCAAATCACATGGATGCTGGTATTACAATTTTCGTGGTATCCCTGATGTTTTAGAAGAAGGCCAGGAACTCTGGGGTGTGTACCTGTTTAAGAGGGGTTTTGGTGGTTATGCGATGCGCTTCCTGGAAACCCATGACCTGGTATATAAGCCATTGATCTATACGCTGTATATGAGATTGCTGGAGATGAAGAGGAAAAGGGATGAAAGGGAACGAAGGAAGATAATTGAAATTCAAGCTCAACAGAAGTCATAGAAACCTTTACCATAACACTTATTATTAGTCAGATACGAAACCCATCAGTCTACTATTTTCCACCGCATGTTACCCTTTTAGACGCGATGCAACAGAAAATGCAATTGAAAAGGCTTAGACAAAAGTTATTTTGGAGATGAGAAGATGATTCAAAGTGAGTTTGAGAAACTCATGGAAGATGCAACGAAGCGGATTAACGGAGATATTTCATGGAGTGAGGATGAGGATCATTCACCCACTGTAGAATTTCGTGTTGAGGTTACTTCGCAGATGGGGTATACTCTTTTTGTGAAGGGTAGTTACAATTCAACAGCTCAAACGCTCACATATGCCCTAATCCACCCTTCATTTGGTCGAATCTATGCATTGGATATAGGTAAGGATCATCATAATCCAACCTGCGCCAATGTTGGAGAAAAGCACAAGCATCGTTGGAATGAGCAGTTACGAGACAAGGAAGCTTATGTGCCAGAAGATATCACAGCTTCTGTGACTGATCCAGTAGCCGTTTGGCAACAATTTTGTAAGGAGTCGCGTATTACTCATAATGGGGTGATGCATACACCTCCGCCATTGCAATTGGAGCTTTTCTAATGTTAACACCATGTCAACAAATTACAGAAAAATTTGGAGAGCTTTTTATATGCTCTACCTTAAATGAATACACTAGTACAGCCTCGCAGAAATTGCCCAGGAGTCTAGGAACGAGTAGAAGGCCCTTTGTAGGTCCAGTGAAAAGGGCCATGAGAAGTGCGATTGTAGTAGGCAATAAAGGCTAGGATGCCCTGACGCAACTCCTGCACGGAGACCCAACTGGCACGTGCCAACAAGCGGCGCACCAGAATGCTGAACCAGATCTCAATCTGGTTGAGCCAGGAACTGTGTTTGGGAGTGTAGACAAAGCGCATGCGATGGCCGGGGTCGGAGAGAAAGGCGGCACGCGTGCTCATGCTGGAGAGATGACCGCTTTTGCCTTTGATGCCCAGCTCCTCCTGGATGCCACATTGCGCTGCCACCAGGCGCACCAGCGCTTCGGATTGATGGGTGTTGAGTTGATCGGTGACAAAGATCCAGGCGGCTTCTGGATCGGTCTGGATGGTCTGGGTGATGTGAGCGGCGAAGTCAGCTTCGGTACGCGTGGGTCCGATGCTGGGAGCCACGATCTGCCCAGTGGCCACATCCACATTGGCGATCAAACTCAGCGTGCCATGCCGTTCATATTCAAATTCCTCTCGCTCAACATGGCCAGGCTGCATAGGCAAAGATGGGTGGAGACGTTCGAGGGCCTGGATGCCGGTCATCTCATCGGTGCTCACCACATGTGTGCCTGCCGCGGCGAGCACTGGGGTGGCCTCATACACCTTACACACCGTGCAAATCTGTTCGGCCAGGTCAGTGGGGTCGTCGGGGGGTGGGGTGAGCCAATACCGCTTGAGATGCGGCTGTAAAACGCTCACCTTTTAAAAATCGCTCCACCGTGCGAGGAGAAATCTGCGTCACGATGCCGCGTTTGACCGCTTCATCAGCCAATTCGCGCGGCGTCCAGGTGCTCACCGGCCGATCCGCCGCCTCTGGTTTTTCACAGGCCAGCGCCATGATCTGCATGAAGTGCTCCAACGTGAAGGTCGCTGGTGCGCCAGGACGCTGCGCATCAGCCAAGAGGACTTCGATGGCCTGCTTCAGCAGGTTCGGCTTGCCTGTCGCTTCGATGGCTTCCAACCGCGACTGGGCTGCTCCCCAGCGTTCTCGCCACAGTCGCACCGTTTCATGATCCACCTGCAGGTCCTGGGTGATCTTCGTATTGCTGGCTCCTGCTGCTGCTGCCAGAATGATCTTCCCACGACGCACCAGCCGTTGGGGACTCGTGGAGCGGCGCACTAGGTGTTGCAGTACCTCTTGCTGCACCGAACTGACTTTCAAGGGGATCGCGCTTGGATGGGGCATGCTCGTGTTCTCCTTCTTCTCGTTCTCCTTTCCATAGACTACCATATCTTTCCGACTTATTTCTGCGAGGCTGTACTAGTTGCACCGCCTGTTGTCGTATCTGCTCTACTAGAGCGGTATTCCATTGCTGGATTCGCGCATCCAGTGTGGGGAGCAGCGTCTCGCCCATTGTCTTCACCTGCGAGGCAATGCCGTCCAAACGCTGCGCAAGCGCGGCGTGCGCTTCCGTTATGTGCTGGTGAAGCGTTGCTTCGATCTCGCTGCGTTGTCGTGCAAGCGTCTGCCACTGCTTTTCCATCTCCACCTGGTACTGCTCGAACCTCTGCCGATGCTCGTCCAGCGTAGTACTGATCCCCGCCTGGTAGCTCACAAATGCCTGCTGTTGCTGCCCTACCTGTCCCGCAAGGTCTTCTCTCAGCCGTTCATCGTCCTGACGAAGTTCGGCCCTGGTCGTGTCCAGATCGCGCTGTAAGTGCACAAGTGCTTCTTCCTGGCGACGAAGCGCGGATGTCGAGGTTTCACGAAGCTGCTCAACTGCCTGTTGGTGCATACG
>JBKPBA010000292.1:0-4427 GCA_046726675.1 Chloroflexota bacterium | reverse complement strand
GACACCTTAAATCCACCTTCAACTTGCTCAAAGGTGCAGGTCGCATTCACATGTAACCGCTCCGCTGTGGTACCAGCCTGTGCCAATCCATGTGAGAAAGCCATTGCGAAACACGCAGCGTGTGCAGCAGCTAGCAGTTCTTCCGGACTGGTCTTACCATCTGAACGCTCTGTGCGTGAAGCCCAGGTAACGGGTAGATTCCCAATTGCACCACTACCAACACCAACTATCTTTCCACTCCCCTGTATCAAACTGCCTTGCCACTCGACTTCGGCTCGTCGCTCTGCTTTTACCATCGATTCAAACCCTCCTTAAATTTGCAAATACTGAACACGTATCAAGACAAACTGTTTCCGAACACATTAAAATACGTAATCATGTTACATAGAGGTAGCACAAAAAAAGTATACCACCGTACCTGAAAAGCAAACAAGTCAAAGAACCTGTTTGTGCCTGGAGATAGCTTTGCAAATCTTGATCTCGGATGTTATTCTTCAGCTAGAAACAAAAGGAGATATCAATATGCAGAGTCATAATCCTGATAAGCAGCCAGCAAAAATATCCGCATCTATCAAACCCTCGAGGTTAGCATATGGCCCGGAGCCTCTACAATGTGGCGACCTCTATATCCCCAATGAACCAGGCCCTCACCCAACCGTCATCCTCATCCATGGCGGCTACTGGCGTGCGCGTTATGGACTTGATCTCATGAATAGCCTTGCAGAAGATCTCGCAAAGCGTGGTTTCGCTGCCTGGAATATCGAGTACCGACGAGTTGGCAATCCTGGTGGAGGTTGGCCTGGAACATTCCTGGATGTAGCACTTGCCACTGACTACTTACGCAAACTGGCGCCATCCTATAGGCTTGACCTGCAACGCGTTGTACCCATTGGGCATTCTGCAGGTGGTCACCTGGCATTCTGGCTAGCAGCCCGTCCACGGATACCCCTTTTCGCTCAGCACAGCCCACTTGCTGGTTCACAACTGCCGACCGATAACGAAGAAACCGCTTCTCCACAAGCATTAGCCGGGGCAATCAGTCTCGCAGGAGTTGTTGATCTCGAAATGGCGTGGCGGCTTCATTTGAGTAATGATGCCGTAGTTGAACTACTTGGAGGAAACATTTCTGATGTACCCGAACGCTATGTAGCCGCTTCACCTGCCACCATGCTACCACTGGGAGTTCCACAAGTGCTTATTCACGGCACAAACGACGAAAGCGTACCAATTCAGCTCAGCCAAGCATATACAAACGCAGCCAGAACCTTCAACGACCGGGTAACCTATATTGAATTGGAAGGAGTCGATCACTTAGACCTCATCGACCCACATTCCCAAGCCTGGGCCATCACCATCAAGGAATTGCAGAAGCTTGTGAACTAATCGAAAGGACCACTAACCATGGCAACAAACCCCAGTACAGAACAGAAAGCGACAGCACAACAAACCAGAAAAATAACTACCTATGATCTCGTCATAGGGATACTAGCTATTTTCTCCCTTGTTATTCTGATTATACCCATAATCGTACCATTGCCCTCGTCAACAGTAGATCTGTTAAACACTGTAGAAAATCTCCTTTGCATCGTATTTTTAGCTGATTTCTTACGGAGCCTTTTCCGAGCACCAAACAAATGGGGATATTTTCTAAAAGGCGGGGGATGGCTAGATTTGCTAGGTAGTATTCCCTTTGGCAAATTAGCACTTTTTCGTTTTGCACGATTGTTCCGCATCGCGCGTGTGATGCGGACATTAAGAGGCAACGACTTTAGAAAAATGCTGACAGGGCGTCTCGCTCAAAGCACTCTACTCTTTACCCTTGTAGTTGCTCTCATCCTGGTTTTCACTATTAGCTGGTTAGTTCTGTTAGCTGAACAACGTAATCCTCACGCAAATATCACGACCTATCCAAATGCCATCTGGTGGGCTTTCGTCACCATTACAACAGTGGGTTACGGGGATTACTATCCTGTAACAAATTTGGGACGTTTGTTGGCACTCATTCTGATGTTTTCTGGACTTGGCATCATTGGTGTTTTATCAAGCTATCTCGCATCTACCTTTATTTCCCTTCAGAGATGGAGGGAAGCCAGGAGAGGCGGAAGAAATGAGAACGACGAAAACAATGACGGGGATGAGGAACATGAGGGAAATGATGAAGACGAAACGAGCAACCTGAAAGCTGAACTGGCCGCTATGAAAGAAGAATTGGCTGAAATTAAACAGTTACTCGAACAGCATTACCAGGTGCAATGAAAGTCAACGTGCTGTATGCCATTCCCGTGTAGAGGTGGGCGCTTGCGCCGCCCTCGTCACTCAAACGCTGTATGCCCAACCGCTTGGAGGTGCTTGCGCCGCCCAGGTGACTCTTATACACGCTTCAAATTCACGCATAAAAAGGCACCAGGCTCGTATCACCTTTCAAATACAAAGGATGTCGTGGCTGTCCATTTTTTGTGATACCCAGGCAATGCACATCTTTTCTGCCAGCAATTAATGACAAAACCTGACGATCTCTCGCAAGCAAAGTCCCCCAGGTACCCCAACCAACAACAACGGTCGAGCATCGTTCAACGGCTTGAATGAGATAGTAATTGTTCTCTTTTCCAATAGGATCACCTACCTTGAACAGCTCTTTGTAATCCGTTGTCCTGTACGCAAACAAGTTCACCACTTCCACAGACCCAAACTCCCATGCTCGCGCAAATCCAATACAACGCCGAATAGTTGGATCATTCCTCTCCTCATCGGCAGTGCTCGGGTTGAGCAAAACGAATACAATTCGTGGATGGTAAGAAGACCATGCACGCCATAACGTGTAGCGGTACCTCCCACTCCCATCAAATGCCGCCCCGAACTCTATACCCACAACACTGTTTTGCTTATGTTGAAGTTCTCGCATCAAGAGACTCAATCTCAGCCACCACTCGATCTAGTTCCTCTATCAAATGCATCTTCAAACCATGCTGAAAGCATTATAGTAAAAACCTTGAATAAATCTCAGGAAGAACGCTGCGCCCGTATCGCCCTGGCATGTTCTTCGAGCGTTGTTGCCTCCTCAATTCGATTCGTCTTCCGCAACAGGCTGGCATAGTTCTCCAACGTTGTAACAATGGAGGGATGGTCAGGCGAAAGCACTTTCTCTCTAATCGTCAGGGCACGCTGGTAGAGCGGCTCTGCTTGCTCGTACTTCCCTTGATCGTCGTAGAGTTTTGCTAAGTCATGCAGTGCGTTCGCTGTGTCGAAATGCTGAGGCCCTTGGACTTGTTCACGGATGCTCAGAACCTCTTTTAAGAGGCGTTAATCGCCATGACATCCTCCTTGCCTGGCCACGACAAACACTTACACTTTGAATAAATGATTGATACGTCTTTCTTCTGAGTGCATCAACTTTCTACATGCTTTGCTCTTCAGATATTGCAAGTATACAAGAGCATACATGACGATGCAATATACTCGTGCTTTCAAAGGTCATTTCGTCGAAACAGGATGATATAATAGCGTCAATGATTAACAAGAATATCGCCGAAACGCTACAAAAACCTGCAAAACGCAGGCAGCCCAGCAGCATCCCTTTGCGTATTGGTGCACTTTGCCTGACCTCGGCTGTGACTGCGGTAAACTATACCAATTACGGTCCGCTCATACCCGTCCTGCGTGCAGATCTACACATTAACAGTGGCCAGGCTGGTTTAATGTCAACACTATTATTTCTTGGATTAGCAATAATGTATATCCCTGCTGGCGCATTAGCGGATCGCTTTGGGCAACGACCTGTCCTTATTGGCTCAAGTATCCTCCTGGCGGCAGGGGGAGTGCTGCTGCCGCTCTTTCCAAATTTCACCTGGATACTTTTCTGTCGTATTATCACTGGCTTCGGTGCTGGAGGTGCTTTTGTAGCAGGTGCAGGCGTCGCCGCGAGCATGGGCAAACACTCATCGCTTGCACAGGGTCTTTACGGTGGTTCTGTACAGATTGGCTCTGGGCTTGGCTTGCTATTCACTCCTTTCCTGTACGATTGGTTTGGCTGGCGTGGCGCATTTTTCTTCTGGGGACTGCTCGCCATCTTAGTAGTCATTACCTGGTTAATCGTCAATGATGGTCAGGAGGTGCACACGCCAACCGCGGTAGATATAAAGGCAGGACTACGATCACCAGCCGTCTGGACGCTCGGTCTCTCACACATGGGCACGTTTGGCCTTGGCAATGCTACCGCAGCATGGATCGCTGTGTACCTTGCCCATCAATACGGGTTGTCACTAGGATTCGCAGCTTCACTAGGTTCACTAGCACTCCTGACCGGCATGTTCTTTCGACCATTAGGTGGTATCTTGATAGGCCGTGGAATTATAGGCGCTATTCCATTACTACGGCTGGGAACGATCATGGGCTTCACCGGTGTAGCCTTCCTGGCACTACCCTTACAC
>JBKPBA010000291.1:0-3556 GCA_046726675.1 Chloroflexota bacterium | reverse complement strand
TGCAAGAAGTATTGAACCAGGCTCCCGAAATCACTGAGAGTGCAACTTCTTACCACGGCCCACAACGACTGAGAGGGGAGATCACCTTTGAACACGTTGTCTTTGGCTACACACCGGAACTCCCTATTCTCAAAGGCATCGACCTGCACATTGCAGCAGGCAAAAAAGTTGGGCTTGTCGGCCTGTCAGGCGGTGGCAAAACGACCCTGGTCAAGCTGATCCCTCGCTTCTACGAAGTCAATCAGGGATATATCAGAATTGACGGTATTGATAATCGTACGATTCCACTCCCTGTCTTACGCCGCAATGTCAGCCAGGTATTGCAAGAATCGATACTATTCGAGGGAACCATCCTTGAGAATATCAAGTTAGGGCGACCAGATGCTACGTATGATGAGATTGTAGCGGCAGCAAAACAAGCGCACATCCACGATACCATCATGGCTTTACCTGATGGCTACGAAACAAGGGTACGCGAACGAGGGAAGAATTTCTCCGGTGGCCAGAGGCAACGTTTAGCAATCGCACGCGCTATTCTGACGAATTCGCCCATTCTGGTGCTGGATGAGCCTACCGCGAGCCTGGACGTCGAAGCGGAGGTTGAGGTCTTACGAGCAATTGATACGCTTGTGGTCGGACGCACCGTCTTGATGATTTCTCACCGCCTGAGCACGCTGGGCAATGTGGATGAAATCATTGTGCTCAAAGACGGACAAATTGCTGAGCAGGGCACCTACCAGGATTTGAAGCGTCGGAACGGTGTGTTTGCGGGTCTACTGAAAGAGCAGAATCGCTACAACGTTGACTACCAGGGTGGATCGGTGATTCTTCCAAAAGCTGAACTCCATCGTTTAATGAAGCAGCAACAGCAAGGCCAGGTAGCGAGACCGCCTTCGCCGGCTCCACTTCCTCCTATGAGGCAAGAGCCTGTACGTGTACCACCAGCAAGAGACCGTTATGCTATGGGGGGAAATAGCAATGGAAACCCGAGGCAGCAGCTCAACGCTCGTGTTTTCATCGAGGTAGATGGAAAGATTGTTGGGCAACGACTGCTTGATAAGCAGTTGCTCACTGTGGGGCGTCTTTCAGGCAATGATGTGCAGGTACCATCGCAACGCGTATCACGTCTGCATGCGAAGATACGCTGGATAAAGGAAGATGGGGTCTGGGCTATCGAGGATGCAGAGAGTCTAAATGGATTAACTTTCCAGGGACAGCGAATCGATCAACATACATTGAGCAAAGGAGACCGCATCTACCTCACTCCAACAGCAGTACTTCTATATGAGCCGATGTGAAGATGTGAGAGGGTTAGGGAATTATTGCTAAGACCGTCTCTTTCAGATATAATTCACAGCTCCTGCGTTACAAATCCCATCGGCTTGACAAGCAATGCCATTATGCTTACAATGGCTAAGGCTCCTGCAGTAACAGAGGCAGGAAACATACTTACTTTGAGGGGATAGATACATGAAGCATCGTATACCAATTAAGCCAGAAGATAACCTGGCTTTCTTACACCGTAATCTTAAACCAACTTTCATGACTTGTTGTCGCCCCCTCGACTGTTCCTCCACGCACAACCTGTGTTGTTGTCCTCTTTGCTAGTTTAACCGCTGACGACTCATTGATAGCCACTATTGCGCTATATCAACAGTGCACTGTCTATCCGCATCTCAGCATACTTTTTTTACCCACAAGCATAAACTCACGAAGAGTTTTATATCTGGCTTTACGCGCAAAAGAGGAGAACAAGTAAAATGACTTCTATCTGGTACGAAGTCTTTCCCGTGACGTTAGTATCTAAGCAAGTTGCACTCATTCGACATCCTGGAGAGCAGAACTTTTCTCCCTGGATGATCCCGAATCTGCCCAATATCCATCCCAACGAAATTGTTGTGAACCACCTGGCTTCCGCCTTTGACGATTTGTTTGATCCTGGTCAAACGATTGTTCACTCAACTTCATGGCGCTATGAAAACGAAGACGATCACGTGATCCTCACATATCTGGCTGTTCTCCCTCAAGGACGCTGGCTTGATCAGTTGGTTGCGGCTCAACGCATCGATGTTGAATCAATTGGAGCACTCGAAACACAGTACGGTGATCATCTTTTCGCGCCACTACAGCTTGAGCGGCGTAATGTGCTAGCTCACGCACTCGATCACCTGGCCTCGCTCAGTACATATGATCCGGCCATCCAGGCAGTACTCGAGCCTGAATGGGGAGAGGTACTGAGACCGAGATTGCCAAAATCGGCAGGGTGTTTACAGAGGTGTTCTTAACGAGCTTTGGTAGGGGAGATGCTTCGCTGCTCCATTCGCTGCGCTCAGGACAAGGCTCAGCATGACAGGACTGGCGTGTTTACAGAGATGCTCTTAACGAGCTTTGGTAGGGTTACTATGCTCCTATTTCAGCATTTTTATCACGGATCGTTGCTCTTCGGGTAATGTAGCAAGCAATTCTCTTATAGTCTTTTTCAGAACCGGGTGGGAAAAGTCAGGGTTGATGTCAGAAAACGGTTGTAAGACGAAATCTCTTTCCTGAAGCCGGGGATGTGGGATTTCTAACTCTTCGTCTTTGTAAACCTCATTGTCATAAAAAAGTATATCAATATCAATTTCTCGAGGCCCGTTGCGAAAGCGTTCTACTCTTCCTACTTCCTTTTGTACAGCTTTTGTAAATTGTAAAAGCTCCCGGGGTTCTAGATCGGTGTAACCACTCAAAACAGTATTGAGGAAATTCTGTTGATCCTCAAAATAGCGGGGTTTTGTTTCATACAAGGGCGCAACAATGATGGCATGAACTTTTTCGCGTAATAAGACTATTGCTGTTTCTATATGCTGCTTCCTGTTTTCGATATTAGACCCCAATGCTAAAAAGATATTTCCCATACTATTTTTCAAGCACTAACTCTATACCAGAGCTTTCTGCTTTCTCAAGCGCTTCAACTTTTTCGACAATAACTTTTACCCTGTGTGTTAAGGGGTGCTGCAAGCAAATCGTTGCAACTTCATACGCCAGGCGTTCAATCAGGTAAAATTTGGAATGCTCAACTCGTTCAACGACTTCTTTGTATATTGCACTGTAATCAAGCGCGTCTTCCAAATTATCGCTGTGGCTGGCTTTTGCAATATCTGTCCAAAGAAAAAGCTGCATACGGATCTCTTGTTCGTGTTCTCTTTCATATGTATTCACGCCAATAATACACCTGACTGTTAAATTCTTGATAAAAAGCGTTGCAGGAATATGTTCTTCGTTACTCATCATTTTTCAGCACATCCAGGACTGTTAAAAACTTTACCGTAGGTAACACATCGTGAGTTCTTACAATTGAGGCGCCTTTAAGAACGGCAACTGCTGTTTCTGCAAGTGATGCTTCTAGCCTTTCAGACGCACCTGGCATTTGTGGCAATCCAAGCCTTTCTTGCAATAATTTGCCCAAATGACCTTTTCGCGAGACGCCTATGAGCAGCGGCAAGTCTAATTTTTCGAACTCATGCAGTCTTTTGATAATCTCTACATTATGCTCAAGCATTTTGCCAAAACCGATGCC
>JBKPBA010000290.1:0-10413 GCA_046726675.1 Chloroflexota bacterium | reverse complement strand
CAAGATGTGCTGCATCGAGTGGACAAAGCGTTCAAGGCCTTCTTCAGAAGGTGCCAGGCTGGGCAGACCCCTGGCCATCCCCGGTTCAAGTCGCGCTATCGCTACGACAGCCTCACCTATCCACAAATGGGCTTCGGCATTGATGAGCAGGGGAAGCTGTCCCTCGTCAAGATCGGGCATATCAAGATGGTACAGCATCGCCCTTTCAAAGGGGTCGTGAAAACCTGTACCATCAGCCGCTCTCCTACGGGCAAGTGGTTCGTGTGCTTCTCCTGCGATGAGGTGACCCCTGCTGTTTTGCCCGCGTCTTCGGAAGCTGTGGGGATCGACGTCGGTCTTAAAACCTTTGCCTACCTCTCTGACGGCTCCTCCATAGACAACCCACGCTTTTTCCGCGAAGAGGAAGAGGCCTTGGCTCGAGTCCAGCGAAGACTTGCCAAAGAGGCAAAGGGGACACCCCAGCGCAGGAAGCGACAGAAGGTCGTCGCCCGCGTGCATGAGCGCATCAGATGGCGGCGTGAAAACGGATGTCGCAGCAAGCGAGTCGCCGCCTGGTCAATCATTATGAACTGATTGCGGTCGAGGCCCTGGTCGTGCGCAACCTGATGCGACGGCCCAAGACCAAACAGGATGCCGCAACCGGGGCGTACCTGCCTAATGGTGCGGCGGCCAAAGCTGGACTGAACAAATCGATAGCGGACGCGGCATGGTCCCTGTTCTTTGCCGCACTTGTCGTTAAAGCGGAAGAGGCTGGGCGGCAAGTGATCAAAGTTCCCCCTGCCTACACCACGCAAACCTGTTCCGAGTGCGGGCATAGACAATCCATGCCGTTGTCGGTCAGACGGTACTCCTGCGCACAGTGTGGGATAGTGCGAGAGAGAGACCACAATGCCTCTCTGAATATTTTAACAAACGGCGCGGGAAGTCCCATCTCCTTGCAGGGGATTGGGATGAGAGCGCCGTTCCTTCTCTGGAGGGGTGAAAGGGAGTAAGACCCTGCTGACCTTGCGTGCTGTTCGTTGCCCACTTGACTGGAACAGGGGTTCGTGCTAGAATGGCTCAGCAGCACGAGAGGAGCAGCCATGCAGACCGTACGTATCTATCGCCTCAAGGATCTGGATCGGCGGACGCGCGCACGCCTAAAAACCGCACAGTTGGAAGCCGCCCGCGTCTGGATGTACTGTGTCGGCCGGCACCAAAGCGCACGAGCAGAGCGGACCCGTTGGCCGGACCGCGACGACTTGCAGCGCGAAACCAAGGGCGGGCAGTTTGCGCTGCACAGTCAATCCATCCAGATGGTTTGCCAGCAATTTCTCGCCAATGTCCAGACCATCAAGCAGTTGCGTCAGACGAACCCTCGGCACCGCTACCCCTACCATCCTCAGAAGTACATGACGGTGCACTGGCCTGCCCAGGCGGTTTCGCGCGAAGGGAAGCGGTTGATCCTGCCCATGGGACGGGGACGCACATCCTTCACGTTCCATTTGCCCGATCTGCCAGACCAGATCGGAGCCGTTTCTCTGGTCTGGCATGGGGGCTATGAACTGCATCTCGTGGTGCCCACTGTACAACTTGCCCCTCCCGTTGCTCTCTCTTCCCAGCCGGTCCAAGCGAGTGTCGATTTAGGCGAGATCCACCAGGCGGCGGTAACGACCAGCACGGGTAAGGGACTCATTGTCACTGGGCGCGGCATGCGCACCGTCAAACGGCACTACAACAAGACGCTAGGTCAGCTCTCGCGCTTGCAAGCCCGCTGCCAGAAAGGCTCCAAGCGCTGGCGGCGTTTGCAATATGCCAAAGCGCGTGAAAGCGGGAAGAAGGAACGGCGGGTACGCGACCTGCGGCACAAGGGCACACGGCTGGTGGTGGACTTCTGCCGTGCCGCGGGGGTGCAGACGCTCTACGTGGGCGATCCGCACGGGGTGCGCAACGAGAACAAAGGGCGCCATCACAACCAGCGCATGGCACAGTGGGAGTACGGCAAAGACAAGCAGTATCTGCAAGAGAAGTGTCAACAGGTCGGCATCGTGTGCTTCAGTGGCAGTGAGCGAGGAACCAGCAGCCGCTGTCCGCGTTGCGACTGGAAGAAGAAGCCGAAAGGACGAAACTGGACCTGTCGGCGCTGTGGCTTTATGGGCCACCGGGATATCGTGGGGAGCATGAATATGCATCCCCTGGCCTTTGGTTCGCGGATAGCGTATCCGAGTTCGCTCACGTATCGACGGCCCGGCCCCTTGCGGGACAGGCGGCAGAATAAAGAACTGCCGCCCGGTGGAACGTCGTAGTCCGCCCGGACGCGGGCCTCTGGGAGGGGCAACCCGGTCGCACCAGAGTCGTCCAAGGTGTGCGCAGCGTCTCAGCCACCAGCTTTGCTGGTCCCTCTGGGGAACGGTCACCGACGCGACGGGAGCGCCTGGAAGCCCATCCCTTTCTAGGGGATGGGAGCGTCACCAACCGCCTTGGGATGACAAGGCGTGGTGCTCGGCACCTAGAAGCCCCGTTCTATGCGTGGGGAATCATCACCTGGTCTATGTAGCACCAGCGCCAATCTTCTCCAGGTTGAAATGACTGGATGATTGGGTGGTTAGTCGCGTGGAAGTGTTTGGTGGCGTGCTTGTTCTTCGAATTGTCACAGCAGCCAACATGCCCGCACTCGAGGCAGAGACGTAAGTGTACCCACGTATCGCCTGTTTTCAAACAATCCTCGCAACCATTTGCACTGGGCGTGACCCTGTGTATATGGTCAAGATGTGTGCATTGTTTAGCCAATGTACGCTCCTTCCTAGAAGAATTTTGGGACTGAGACGAGCGCTACGCTGCTTTCGTCTCACCGAAATCTCGCCTGCGGATGCCCCGTGCTTCAGCACTGGGGAGGAAGCAGGCGCTCCTTGTTCGGAGGGGGTGGGAACAAGCGCTCCCCTTCCGTTAAACCCACCAGTACGCGTAGCCATCGGCACGTTGCACCACCCGGCAATAGCAGGCGCTGATGCCATCGATCTTACCCACCCGGAAGGAGCCGGAGGTTCGTACGGCGACCCGCCCCAGGTGCATGCCTCCTGTTTTCAGGTGCTTTGGGACCTCTGCCCGCACCACATCGCCCGTCGAGAAGCCCCGGATGCGCTTGCGGCGGGTCAGATAACCGCGTGGAAAGCCGGAGGCATCCACGTTCGTGCGTTGGTAGCTGCCTCGTCCCTGCGCGGCGATTGCTAGGGGGCGCAGGGCAGGCACACGCACACCCGCCAGATCCCCAACGCAGAGCGCGTCCAGACAGTGCGCCTTCTGGATGCCGAAGCGATCACGGTTCCAACGGGTTCGTCCGCCGCTCCAGGTCCGAACTGGGAGCCCAAGCGTGCGCAGCTGCTCTACCAGCACATAGCGCATCGCATTTAGCGCAGCGGCATCCCCAAGTGGTCGCTGCGCCAGTGCTTCAACCTCCGGGTGCCCAAATTCGATGGCCGTTCGGTTTCCTTTGGCGGCGTTGCATGCGTGACAACTAAGGGCGAAATTCGACGCTCTGTTTGAACCGCCCCGACTGCGAGGCAGGATGTGGTCTAGTTCAAAGACCTTCTCGCCACGCTGACAGTAGGCACAGCGATGCTGGAATTTCTCCAGCAGGTACGCCCGCAGTTCCCATCCAGCAAGCTCCCCCCGCTGGTACTCCACTCCAGCTATCTCGGGATTCTGCATCAGCTCTTGATCAAACTTGACGCGCTCGACCTCAATGCGGCTGATGGGAACCCATCGCCGATACCGCCGCACCCAGGTGAGCCCATTGGCGAGCCTGCTGTTCAAGGAAGGCGGGAGCCATCCTGAGGCGCGTCTGCGGTTGCTGAAGCGTGGGGGACGGTACCGAAGGTTGGCGCTTCTGCGCCGTCGGCGATAGCCTGCCCGTTGCAGGAGCACCCGATGCACCTGCTCCCCCCGATGAGCAAGCTCTGCCAGATGCAAGGCGTGATGCACTTCCCCTTCCTGGGTCTGTTCGATGCGCACCACCGCCATCCCAGTGGTCTTGCTGCCAGGGTCGAGCTTGACAGCCATCGGCTGCACCTGACTCGTTGCCAGCTTTCGATCCTTGAGTCGGATGGTGAAGGGGATGAACCGATGCACCACCGCTCGTTTGCGGGCAAGCAATAGACGCGCACGCTTCTCCGAGCAAGGCATGAGCGGTTGTTTGTGGCAATCCAAGACAAACACGGCCATAACAGTATTCCTTACCTTTCTGTCTCCCAAAGGAGACCCCCGTAAGGGGCTTGTGACGGTGCTGGGACAGCATTCCCAGCACGCTCCTCTCGCCAATGTTCCTCCGGCTTGTTGGGCTGCTCACCCCGCCCGACACCCCGAACGGGCTGTTAGTAACCAGCGACAGGGCCAGGAATTGAGGAGGCGTTCCTGGGTGTCCTGACCGGACGAACGGAGTTCCTTCGTCTCCCTGCCTGCGGGATCGGGAACTCAGGCTGGACAACGACGGACCTGCGGCGAACCGCAAGCCCCGCGCTTCAGCGCTGGGGTCGTTGACTCTGTGGTTTCTTTCCCTCGATTAACAACAATGAGCAGAGCGAGCTTGCCAATGCCAGCCCGGAGGCAATCAGCATGACCACGCGAAAACCAGTTACGAACGACTCAGAGATAGCCTGTTGTATTGCTGCATAGGTTGAGCTGCTTAGCCCGGCAGGAATATCTATTCCGACCAGCTTATTTTGCTGCGCAACGATGATGTTATGCGTCTCAGCCGGGATCTGCAGCAGTGCCAGGTGATTGAGAAGGCTGCTGCTGAAGACTGCCAGGATAACGATACCAAGTACCGCGATAGCGAGCAGGCCAGCCGTGCGAGAGACAGCATTGTTCACGCCAGAGGCGGTACCGACGTGTTGTGTATCCACTGAACCCATCACAGCGGTCGTCAGGGGCGCAACGCTTACAGCCATGCCAAGACCCAAAACGACCGCTGCTGGAAAGAAAGTCGTCCAGTAGCTTCCCCCGATACCTGGCACAGCATAAAGAGCGAAACCGATGGCGGCAATTATCGGGCCGATGATAAGAGGGAGTTTCGCGCCATAGCGGGCCACCAGGCCTCCGGACCAGCGCGAGAGTGTAAACAGGAGCACAATCACCGGCAGGGTTGCAGCTCCGGCGGCCGTCGGTGAGTAGCCCTGTACGCGAATCAGGTTGAATGGCACAAAGAACAGGCTTCCGCCGAGGGCTGCATATAAGAAAAACGTCAACAAATTCGTGCCGCTAAACGTTCGAGAACGGAACAGGCTGAGTGGCATCATCGGTGAACGGCTACGAGCCTCCACCAGGAGGAACAGCACCAGCGCGACTACGCCACCTGCGATGCTGGCGAGTACCAGCGAATTGCTCAGACCGAGATTATTCGATTCGATCAGTCCATAGACAATACCTCCCAGACCAAGGGTAGCCAGCAGCGCGCCCCACCAGTCCAACCTTTGACCGGCTTCTACTTCACCGCGACTTTCTGGCACACGCCAGAACAAGACGAAAAGCACGATCACGGCGATAGGGAGATTGATAAAAAAGATCCATCGCCAGGAAGCATACTGAACCAGCGCGCCTCCCAATACTGGACCTATTACCGAAGTGATCGCTGTGAAGCCTGACCATGTACCTATCGCTCGCCCGCGCTGCTTGCTATCGAACGAAGCGCTGATAATGGCTAAGCTCCCTGGAATCATCAATGCGCCGCCTATACCCTGAATGGCGCGCATGATAATGAGCACGGTCACATTTGGTGCGAGGCCGCACAGGATTGAGGCCACTGTGAAGAGTAAGATACCTATGGCGAAGACGCGCCGTCGACCAAAATGATCACCTAAAGATCCTCCAACCAGAATCAAGGATGCCAGGAAGAGTGAGTATGCCTCGACGATCCATTGAACGTCAGAGGCAGTTGCATTCAGGGCCGTCTGGAGCACCGGCAATGCCACGTTGACGACCGTTCCATCGATGAAAGCCATACTTGATCCCAGGATGGTTGCTACAAGTACCCAGGTACCAACCGATCTCTGACGGGTTTCTACACTGGGAGCAGTATAAGGGGCACATTGAATAATGCTCTCGTCGCATGGTGATTTCTGAATGTATGTCATTTTATAGTCCCCTAGTATCTTCATACAACACGGGCAAATCTCAGGAGATCGGCCATTGTGAAGTGCCTATCTTGCGCGCCCGCTAAAGTGGGCCGCCACTCGGTTTCTGCCGCACGGTAAGAGGTGGAGTCACCATCAACAAGACCAAGCAGAACCTCGGCAACGATGCGTCCGCCAACATCGCCCAGCCGTTCGCCGCCAGCTTTGACCTCGGCTTCTTTGAGAATGTAAAACCAGAGTGGTGTCTCTCCATGCCAGCCCAGTGTATTCAGGCCCAGCTCATCCCTGGAAAGAGGTTCGATATCCATCGCTTTAGAAACAGCCTCTCCCGAAGGGAGAGCGAGTGCCTGACCCCTCATAAGGTCGCGATAGGCAAGCGAATGTTCTTCGGGAATTTCGGTTTCCCCCACCACCGAATTTGGCAGGTCAATGAGTGAGTGAGCAAGCGAAGTATCGATGAGCTTACTGGGTTGTGGCGGCCGATGGTCATCCACGCTGAAGAAGTATGTCCAATCCACTACCCGGTCATGAGGAACTGGACATGTGCCAGCGCAGTCTGGGAAGATCTGGCCTTTTGCGCCACTACTGTTCAGGGTGTAGATGAGCCTGACTTGACTATGGCCGAAGCGGTAAGCCGCATCCGCAAATTCCACCGGGATGTAAGGGCGTTCTTCGTACGCATAAAACTGCGGGCCATTGTACAGGAGATCATCTAAGAGTGCTTCACCGACGGTGAGAGGCAGGAATTCATGCACAACAATCCACTGGTAGTGCCACCTTACGAGACGCCGCGCCTCATTGAAGACTTCTGAGCTTCGCACGCCCTGTTCCCTGAGATAGTCAACGACCTGATTGTGAAACTTGAGAAAGGCCAGGTGAAGTTGGGAAATGATAAGGTGTACATCATTACGTGGATCACCAACTAGCGCCCGTCCCTGGCGGTTCCTGGGAAGATCATCCGACTCACCTCTATCATTCAGACCCAGAAGAAATTTGTCTGGATCACCCAGATCATAGAGATGCGGGTCGCCTGTGGGTCCAGCCCCATAGAGACATTCAAGATCAAGTCGAGGTGTACGGAAGTTGCGCAGTTCATTTAGACGGGCATGATGGTGCAGCAGACTGCGGTCAGCGGTAATGTCGTGCGCGATGAACTGGCCTAAGAACGCGAAAGCAGCGGGGATACGTGGGTTGTCGGTGCGGCTCTCGTTCTCGTCCGAGCTTGCTGCTGCATCCATCACCGATCCAGATCTTCCCAGGGCCAGCAAAAATTCCTCATCGACTTCTAGACCTGGCAGGTCAGGAAACATCCTTCCGTAATTGCTCTCTGCAACAGTTGCAATCGAACCTTTCAAGTGGGGAGCAATAACACAGCTATGCGTGCTCATGTAAACCTCCTGTGCTTTCGCGCTCATTGGCCTCCTCTTTGCTACTTGATGTAGGCGTCAAATGGAGATCAACGTGACTCGGGATGATGTAATACAAATTTTTTGATGTTTGTGCTGAGCCTGATTGCCTTTCAATGAGCTTACAACATCGATTGGTTCACTGTCCACATCTTCATAAGTTGATGATATCACACTGTGGGCGAATGGGAAGCTGCGAGACTGTAAGATACTATAAGCGACAAATCGTCAAATGGCATCACCCATTCGACCAGTCAATGCCTGGATAAATTACCAGGCTGTTTTATCATAAATCCTAACCAGGTGGATAGGGAGGTCAAATCAGAGAGAAAGATTTTTCAGTTCGGAGGCTTACAAGTTTATTTCATCAGATTATTTTATGTATATGCCCTGGCCTCAGTTGCCTTAAATGCGGCGTAAATTATTTTGCCCTCGGTCAACTCCATTCGGTTTGCTGAAGCTTCGGTAATTTCAGCAGTAAGAGGTAGCACAGAATCGTCAACAATAAGACTGACACGGACACGTCCATTGTGCTCGCTACTACTGCCGAAAGGTACTCCCAGGTGTAACAATTGCACGATTGTACCTTGAAAAACATTGCGCGCAGAGCTATCAGGCAGCGTTTGATATAACGTGATGCTACGCGGGTCAACGAGCACAAACGCCTCATCACCTGCGCCTGGCAGCTTTTGTGCTTGTTCTTCCAGAGCTGCACTTAGCTCAATGCCGGTCCGGCCATTATTTTGCAGTTGAATAGTGCACAGTGCACCTGTCTCGCAACAGATAACACGCCCACGGAAGAAATTCATCCCCACCAGTTCGGCTACATAGGAAGAGCGAGGATATTGCAAGAGGTCACGATGACTCCCCTGTTGAATGACACGGCCCTGCTCGAGGACCAGAATGTGATACCCAAAGAGCAACGCTTCCAGGTACTGGTGGGTAACCATCACAGTAGTGATGCCAGTGCCAGAGAGGAGATTGCGCAGTTCCTGACGGACTTCGCGTCGTGTCTGTACATCTAATGCCGCTAATGGTTCATCTAGCAATAACAGTTGAGGATGCAATGCTAATGCCCTTGCGATTGCCACTCGTTGTTGTTGCCCTCCTGACAATTGGGCAGGTCGGCGTTGATCATATCCGGCCAAATGCACCTGTTCCAGTGCCTCGCTTACTCGATGACGCACGACCCTGCGCGGCAAATGTTGAGCATGTAGACCAAAGGCGACATTTTCGAAGACGCTCAGATGTGGAAAGAGCACATAGTCCTGAAAGACATAGCCGAAAGGACGTTCTTGAGGTGGAATAGCAAGGTGCCGTTCACTATCAAAATAGCTGATTCCCTCCAGGGAAATATACCCGCGCTCTGGATAGAGTAAGCCCGCCAGGAGGCGCAATACAGTGCTTTTTCCTGCGCCGCTCTCACCAAGTAGAACGGTGGTTTTACCCTTTCCCGCTGAGAAGTTGATGTCAAGATGAAAGGTGTTGAGGTGAGTGTCAAGAGCTGCTGTTAACATATACTCAGTATAATCAAGATAACAAAGCATATGCAAGCAGAAATGCTCAATGTATACCAAAGTTCAGTAAGCTATATTTAATACTTACTTTTTGATAGTATCAGTACTTGCGTTAGAAGACAAAACATGGTATACTTTTATGCAATGAATGGAGTAGAACCCTATTCTGGTCAACATTGGACCGGAAAGGTAAGGTATGGAATGGCAACGAAGCCAGTAGAAACGAATTCAACGACTCAGGCTTACCAGATGTGTCCGCGTTACGAGCATGCAATTCAATTGCTTGGAAAACGTTGGACAGGACTTATATTGGATTCGCTGATGGATGGCCCGCGACGGTTCTGCGAACTGACCGCGACGGTTGAGGGACTCTCTGATCGTGTTCTAAGCGATCGCTTACGCGAACTAGAGGCTGAGGATATTATTGAGCGCATCGTCTACCCGCAAATTCCCGTGCGCGTTGAGTATCGTTTGACCGAGAAAGGCTACGATCTGAAGCCTGTAGTGCAGGCTATCCACGAGTGGGCTGAACAATGGATACCGTTGCCGCAAAGCCTTGAAGGACAAACCACTGAGGGAAAAGAAGCATAACAAGTAATAAAGTGTGAGCGGCAGGCAGGGCGAGGTATACCTCGCCCTGCCTGCTTGTGCTATAATGGCGCTATGGAAAACTTATGGGCGCCGTGGCGTATGGCTTTTATCGCGCCGGAAACACCACAACCGCAAGAATGTATTTTTTGCACCCAACCAGCAGATCATCGTGATGAGGAGCACCATATTCTGTATCGGGGTCCGCTCTGTTTCATGATGTTGAACCGCTATCCTTACAATAATGGCCATCTGATGATTGCTCCCTATCAACATGTTGCAGGTATTGAAGGACTTAATGCTGCAACACTTAGCGAAATGATGGCGCAGGCGCAATTAGCTTTACAAGCTCTGCGTCTGGTGATGAAACCAGATGGCTTTAATATGGGCATCAACGAAGGGAAGGTAGCAGGGGCAGGTTTCGCCGATCACATACATTTCCATATCGTCCCGCGCTGGAATGGGGACACGAACTTCATGCCGGTTATTGCGGATACTAAAGTGATACCCGAACACCTGGATATCGTCTATCAAAAACTTAAACAAGCATTGGAATCAATGCAGGACAAATAAAAAACTGGTGGGCTGATAGAATTTTGAGCTTGCTTGAAGAAAGAGGCCCTGGCTTTCTTCAAATTGCCTGATCGTGGACGTTGCAAGATCACGATATTCTGATAATCCACACTTGATATGGCATGCTATAGCTCTCTAAACAATCCCTGATTTGCTAACCACCAGAATATATATTGTCACTAGTCTGACCGCGCTCTTTTACATCTGGTTGTACCATAGGAT
>JBKPBA010000289.1:0-6882 GCA_046726675.1 Chloroflexota bacterium | reverse complement strand
GATGTATAATGGTGTTCCATACTGCTGAACTAAGTCAGAGACAGAATAATTGGCTATATGAAGAATGCCCCTTGAAGAGAAGGTGGCCGTGTCGGGTAAGAGACGTGATAAATGTGATAGTGCATCAGTATTCATACAAACTCACCCTTGCGCCCTTTCCCCGACTGAAATTTTTGAGAACCTGCTTGAGGCTCACTACTTTTTATTGTCTCATGCCGACCAATTGAGTGTCAACGCGAGGCCAAAGATTTTGTTATCAGCGCGGCTATTGGCGTATTATGTTAGAATAAGACAATATTCGTAGCGATGTAGAGGAGAATTGTCGCTATTATGGCACAAACACATAAACAACTTGAAGAGCAGCACGACTCTGTGTTAGGACGTAAGACACGCCTGCGCTTCGCACCGAGCCCAACAGGATTTGCGCATATTGGCGGGTACCGTACAGCCCTTTTTAGCTGGCTCTATGCTCGTCACACAGGTGGCTCATTCATCCTGCGTATCGAGGATACTGACGTAGCACGTACAGTTGAAGGCGCTGTTGATTATCTCATCAATGGTTTGCAATGGCTCGGTATGGACATCGACGAGGGTCCCTTGGTCGGCGGGCTTTATGGGCCTTACTACCAGACGCAGAGAAAAGCGCTCTATCAACAATATGCCCACCGATTGATTGCGTCGGGCCACGCATATCGTTGCTATTGTACACCTGCGCGACTTGAGCAGTTGCGCAAAGAGCAAATAGCCCAAAAATTACCTCCGCGTTATGACCGTCTCTGTCGTTATCTAAGCGACGAACAGCGTTCGGCCAATGATGCTGCTGGTCTCACATCAGTGGTACGATTTGCAATGCCGCTAGATGGTGAGACAGTCGTCCACGACGAGCTTCATGGCGACATCACCTTCAAGAATGCCGACATTGACGATAAAATCATACTCAAAACAGATGGTTTGCCTACCTATCATCTCGCGCACATCGTCGATGACCACTTGATGGGGATAACACACTTGCTGCGGGGCGAGGAATGGATATCCAGCGCACCATGGCATATACACATCTGGAATGCACTAGGATGGCAGCCGCCATTATTTTATCATGTTCCCGATGTGCTTGGAAAAGATAAAAAGAAACTCAGCAAGCGGCACGGCGCACCTTCTTGGAAAGAGCTACAACATAGGGGCTTTTTGCCGGAGGCAGTCTTCAACTTCCTGGCACTGCTCGGTTGGTCGTATGATGATAAAACAGAGTTTTTCACACGCGAAGAGTTGATTCGGGTATTCTCATTAGATCGTATAGGCGTTTCGGGCGGTATTCTCGATATGGAGAAGCTCGAATGGATGAATGGTGTCTATATTCGCAATCTATCTCTAGAGGAGTTCACACAGCGCAGCATCCCCTATATGGAGCGTCCAGAGGCCGATGGTGGATTACCGGATAGTATCTCGCGCCCACTTGACTTTGACTATACCTCACGTGTCCTCTCTTTAGAGCAGGAGCGTTTGAGAACTCTGGGCGAGGCAGCTCATGCTGTCTCATTCTTCTACTCCGATGAACTGGCCTACGACACGGCATTGCTGATCCAAAAAGGTATGGACGCAGAGCGCACAAAAGCAGCCCTTACCAGCGCTCAGAAACTTTTAGCAGGTTTAGGGCAGTGGGAACACAGTGCTATCGAGACACCTATGCGGGAGTTAACTGTAGAGCTTGGTCTTAAAACGGGACAACTTTTCGGTTCTATTCGTGTAGCAATTAGTGGCCGCACAGCGACGCCTCCACTTTTCCAGATGATGGAGGTGCTTGGGCGGGAGCGCACTATGCTGCGCATTGAGGAAGCAATCGAGCGTCTTTAGAAAAGAAAGCATCGAGTTGAAATGTCGCAGAGAGACTATATCCTGAGGATAGCTGAAGAGTTTGGCAGAGCATTGGCCCAGGTGCTTTATAACAGGCAAATCAAAGATTACGCTGCGGCTCATAAACTTATTGATGATCAATGTAAACAAGTATTTGGTATGGGCATCGGTTTCATGCGCTCAGTGCCTGAAGAGACCCTGCTATCGATGCTCACGTCATTTGATACCTTAGATACCGAAAAATGCTGGCTGCTCGCCATTCTCTTAAGAGCCGAAGGTGACACTTACCAGGATCAAGGGAACGCCAGTGAAAGTTATTACAGCTATATCAGATCTTTAAACCTGGTTCTTGAAGTTTTGTTACTCGAAACTACTAGTACTGGCAGGAGCATTGTTCCAGAGCTTGAGGATCTTCTCTCCAGATTAAGCGATTATGAACTCCCGATAAGGACTAAGTTGCTACTTTTCCGGAATTTTGATCATGCTCATGAGTATGCCAGGGCTGGAGATCTGCTCTTTGAGATGCTCGAAGTGTGTGATTCCTAGTGTGATATTCTAGACCAGTGAATCGGCTTTTTTCAACGGCTCCAAAGAAAAAACGATGTAGAATTGAAAGCAGATAATTTTTCTAGGGAAAAGGTGGAAGAGGGGTTGGCGCGTTTGGAGAGCATGGAAAGTTAGGCAGGTCTGCTATTCTTACGGCCATGCGACCGCAGTGGTGGATATCATCGGGCAGAAAATCTTGCTAGAGTGCAGGATGATAGTGTATAGTATATGCAATATATGCGATTGGGCATGTCTTCTCTCATCCTGTTTTCTATATACTCGCGTAAAAAGCATGTATACCCGGTAATCATTCAATCTGATTGCTCCACTAATGCAGCCCTTAAGAGGATGTGCTATGCTGCTTCTCCAGGACATCGCTGTCACTTATCACAACGTCGTTCCTGCTGTGCAGGGTATTTCGCTAGAGGTACCGGATAAGTCGGTGGTAGCCTTGCTGGGCGCGAATGGGGCAGGCAAAACCACAACCCTACGCGCCATCTCAGGCCTCTTAAACTTCCACCAAGCCAGTATTATACGCGGCTCCATCCTTTTTGATGGCGAGCACATTGATCGCCTGAATGCTACACAGATTGTTCAGCGCGGTGTTGCCCAGGTTCTAGAAGGGCGACGACTCTTTGCTGATCTGACGGTTGATGAGAATCTACGTACTGGTGCGATCTCCTTACGTGATCCTGCTGCTGTACGGCGTGCCTATGATCGCGTGATGGAACTATTTCCATTACTGCGCGAGCGCCGCAATAGCGTCGCGGGTTACCTATCCGGCGGTGAGCAGCAGATGCTCGCTATTGGTCGCGGCTTGATGACAAGCCCCAAATTGCTATTACTGGATGAACCTTCCCTCGGTTTGGCGCCATTCTTGGTCCAGCAGATTCGCTCCATCATCGGCGAAATCAACGCCAGTGGCACAGCGGTACTGCTGGTGGAGCAGAACGCGCAGATGGCGCTCTCCATTGCGAACTTTGGCTATGTGCTTGAAACCGGCAAGGTCGCACTGGCGAAGCAGGCCGCGGATCTCTTACAGGAAGAAAGCGTACGGAAGTTTTACCTGGGGTTGCACGAAGGTGAAGAACGCAGTATGGCTATGATCCGCCATCACCGACCTCAAAGGAGGTGGTCTATATGAGCGACATGCCTGCCAGGTTGAACGCACCTGAGCAACACACAATGGCCACGCCACTACTCTCAGTTGAAGGAATCTCGGTACGCTTTGCCGGTATCAAGGCTCTTACTGATGTGTCATTCCAGGTGATGCCTGGGGAATTGTTCGCGGTGATTGGTCCCAATGGAGCAGGCAAAACGTCGCTGTTCAATGTATTCTCGCGTGTCTATCAGCCTGTTGCTGGCAAGGTGACTTTTGATGGGCACGACCTGCTGCAGTTAAAAACATACCAGGTGGTACGCACCGGAATTGCCCGTACCTTCCAGAATCTTGGACAATTTCCCACCTCGACGGTGCTGGAATATCTGTTGCTGGGTCGGCATACACGTATGCATAGCGGCATTCTGCGTGGTGGTATGTATATCGGCATGACAAGTAACGAAGAGAAGAAGAACCGGGCTTATTGTTTACATTTGCTCGATTTGCTGGGTTTAAAACATTTAAGCAATTATACGCTGGGAAGTCTGCCATATGGTCTACAGAAGCGAGCCGACCTCGCTCGTGCGCTGGCGCTGGAACCGAAGTTGCTATTACTGGATGAGCCAGTAGCCGGAATGAGCCTGGAAGAAACTGAGGACATCGCATCAGTCATTCTTGACATCAAGGAGCAGCTTGGTGTCACCCAGATTCTGGTTGAACATGATATGGCAGTTGTCATGGGTATTGCTGATTGCATCCTTGTGCTTGATTTCGGGCGAGTGATCGCGCAGGGCGTTCCGGCTGAGATTCAGGCAAACCCTGATGTGATTAAAGCATACCTGGGTGAAGAATTCGAGAGTGGAGCCGTATATTCTTCAGAGACTATGTCTATTCCGATCGACGACAGCCAATAGTCATTCTTGCTCATCGGAGGGAACATGGCTTACTTCATTCAACTCGTCTTCGCAGGAATCGCGCTGGGATGCATCTATGCACTGATTGGTCTCGGTTTTACCATTATCTTCAAAGCGAGCGAGGTCATCAACTTTGCCCAGGGTAGCCTGCTGTTAGTAGGCGCATACATAGTCTCAGCCGGAGTGTTTGAATGGCATTTACCGTTCTTTCTGGCACTGTTGCTCGGCATCCTTGTAACTTCATGCATCGGTTTACTCTTTGAGCGATTTGCCCTGCGGCGTATGATTGGTCGTCCAGTGTTCTCCATCCTCATGATTACTATTGGCCTGGATATTGTGCTTCGCACCCTCGTCATTGCAAAGTGGGGATCGAACCCTATTCCTGCCGCCACGCCATTTGAATTCACCAGTGGTTTTACTATTGGTGGTATCCACTTTGGCGCAAATGAACTATGGACCATCACTGTCACGGTGCTATTGTGCGCTGCCTTATATTACTTTTTCCGTTTCACGAAATATGGGCTGGCGATGCGAGCCACTGCAACTGACCAGGAAGCTGCGCTGGCTATGGGCATCAACATTCGCACTGTGTATGCGCTGGCCTGGGGTATTTCTGCCGCTATTGCAACGCTTGGCGGCATCTTTCTCGCTATCAATGCCATTGCTATTGATCCTACGCTTGGGAATATAGCGCTCTTCGCCTTCCCTGCCATTATCCTGGGAGGGATCGATTCTGTGAGCGGGGCTGTTGTGGGCGGAATCATTATTGGCCTGGCCGTGGTAGTGACCGCTGGTTACGAAAGCCATTTCGCGAATATCCTGGGTGCAGGCTTTCATGAAATCGCCCCCTACCTCATCATGATTCTTGTACTGCTTATCCGGCCATACGGGCTTTTTGGTACGCGAAAGGTGGAGCGGATATGAATGCCTCCTCAGCAAGCAGGAAAGAGTCAATTGATGCCAGGGCCCAGCCGCCCCGGCTGCTTGGGAGCTTCTCACGCTGGATTGCCTTGTGCCTGGCCGTAGTAGTCGTGATCATTTTCTTCTCTGTGGCAAATGAAGACTGGCTAACAATTGTCAATTATACATTGATCGCGGCTATCGCATCTTTGGGGCTGAATGTGCTTTCTGGCTATACAGGCCAGGTTTCGCTGGGTATCGCGTTTTTTATGGCCATCGGTGCATATACGGCGGCTGTACTCGGCGGTACCCCGCCAACAACTCCTCTCGACCCGCTTGGATTAGGCCTGTCATTCTTGATCTGGTTACCAGCGTCTGGCATCGTGGCTGCCCTGGTGGGCGCTCTGATTGGCCCAACAGCATTGCGATTGAAAGGCTTCTACCTCGGTATTGTGACACTGTCCCTGGTCTTCATAGGAAACTACATCTTTATGAATGCTCGCGCCATATCGGGTGGCCCACAGGGTCGTACTTTTCCAGTACCAGCCATCGGTGATTTCTCTTTCGACCAACAAAATACTATCTTCGGCATTACGCTTACGTCGGGTCAGCAGTTTTTCATGCTGATCCTTCCCATCCTGGCCTTATCGGCTCTTTTCGTGGGCAATGTAATGCGTTCACGAGCAGGAAGAGCTTTCAAGGCTGTACGCGATAACGAGGTAGGTGCAACCATTATGGGGGTTAACCTCTTTGAAGCGAAAATGGGCGCTTTCATTTTGTCGTCTTTTTTGGCCGGCATCGCGGGCGCTCTCTTCGCTTCGTTCAGCCGCTACGTCATACCGAATTATTGGAATCTAACGCTCTCCATTCAATTCATCGCGGCTATCATTGTGGGCGGTATTGCAAGTATATGGGGTTCGATCCTGGGAGCGGCTTTTGTTTTTGGACTACCATTGGTAATTGATCAATTCTCTCTACTGCCTGTAGGCAGTAGCTCAAGGGGCCTATCGAGTGGCGATCTGAATGCCCTTATTTACGGTTTCCTGATCATTACATTCCTGCTTTTTGAGCCGGGAGGTGTTATAGGATTGGTGCGCAGGAGCCAGGCGCTCGTACGCAAACTCAATAGCCATGGGGGAGAAGGAGGTGAACCTGCCGAGATAACCGACCTGCCATCTTCCGTCGGTGTACATCTCGACGTTGGGAACCCAGCAGTTACAAAAGGCGAAGAAACTTAGCGATTTGTCAATAACTGCCATAGCAGGTCATACACAGCAAAACTGGATATATGTAGCGCTGTTTTTGTTCTCAACTGACGTTATCTCGAGTTATTACGAAGAGGTGTAACACATGACCAAAAAGACATTCTATCTCTGCGTACTCACTCTTACCACGACTCTGATGGTGCTCTCTGGCTGCGCCAACAGTAGTTCGGGCACTTCCACGGGTAGTCTCAAAGCCGGTCCTGGTGTCGATGTAACGAACAAAACTATCACGCTTGGAATCCTGTCACCCTATTCTGGGCCGGTTGCAGACCCCATAGGCAAACCACTGGCACGTGGCGTTGAGGTC
>JBKPBA010000288.1:0-4795 GCA_046726675.1 Chloroflexota bacterium | reverse complement strand
TGTGGCTTTCGACGCTTGACCGCCGGTATTCGAGTACAGCTCGGTATCAAGTACCAGAACGTTGACATTGCGCCCAGATGCCAGCACATGGTCAAGCCCACCATAGCCAATATCGTAGGCCCAACCATCCCCCCCGATGATCCAGACACTTTTATTTACCAGAGCATCGGCCAGACTCAGGAGATTGTGTACGCGTCCATCTTGAGAGGCTGCTTCCTCTGCACTGCTCAGGTTCTGCAGGCGCCGCTTGAGCAGGATGACGCGCTCTCGTTTGGCAAGTATACCGGCCTGGGTTGATTGGTCAGTGTGTAGTATTGCGTTCACGAGTTCCTCTCCCAGGATGTCGGTGCAGTGTGAGAGTAACTCCGTGGCGTATTCCTGCTGCTTATCCAATGTCACGCGCATTCCTAATCCGAACTCAGCGTTGTCTTCAAACAGGGAGTTCGCCCAGGCCGGCCCATTGCCCTCACGATTGACCGTCCAGGGCGTCGTGGGCAAGTTGCCGCCGTAGATCGAAGAGCAACCGGTGGCATTGGCAACGATCATGCGATCACCGAACAGTTGAGTTGCCAGCTTGATGTAGGGTGTCTCGCCACAGCCTGCACACGCCCCTGAGAACTCGAAGAGCGGCGTGAGCAGCTGTGAGTTTTTAATAGCCCCTAGATTGAGATTGGCGGCATCCATGTCGGGCAGAGAGAGAAAGAAGTCCCAACTGACCTTCTCACGTTCCAGAATCGGCGGCTGGGGAGTCATGTTAATCGCTTTGCGTCCAACTTGCCGTTTATCTTTGGCTGGACACGCCTCCACACACAGGCTACAGCCGGTACAGTCTTCAGGTGACACTTGCAGCGTATATTTCATATCTGGGAATTCACGGAAGCGAGCATCCGTGGACAGGAAAGCCTCTGGGGCATCGTTCAACTCAGCTGGATCGTACACTTTCATACGGATAACGGAGTGCGGACACACCATGACACACTTGCCGCATTGGATACAGATATCTGGGTCCCAGACTGGTATTTCTAAGGCAATATTGCGTTTCTCCCACTTGGCTGTCGCAGAAGGGTACGTGCCATCACAGGGGAGAGCACTGACCGGTAATGTGTCGCCCTCTCCGGCGATCATCTTGCCCAGGACATTGCGGACAAACTCGGGCGAGAGATCGGCCACAGGCTGCCGCCGTTGCAAGAGTATCATGGGTACGGGTGAGTGGTGCTTGGAAGCTGTGGCTTCAGCGCCTACGAGAGCAGGGATAGCAGCCTCTACGGGAACCTGCACTTCATGCAGATGAGCCAGCGTCTCATCGACGGCCTGGAAGTTCTTTTGCACCACCGCCTCTCCCCGCTTGCCGTAGGTCTTTTTGATGCTCTGTTTAATGTGTGCAATCGCTTCCTCGCGTGGCAGGATGCCACTGATGGCGAAGAAACAGGTCTGCATGATGGAGTTGATGCGCCCTTTCAAACCGACGCTATTGGCGACCTGGTGCGCATTGATCACAAACAGGCGCAACTGTTTGGAAGACGCCGCCTGCTGCACCTCCTGGGGCAGATGCTCCCAAACAGTTTCTGGGCCATAGATGCTGTCGAGCAGGAAGACACTGCCTGGCTTCGCGTACTTGAGGACGTCGAACCGCTCTATCAGCGTGAACTGGTGACAGGCCACAAAGTCTGCTTGATGTTCACCAATCAGATACGGTGCCGAGATGAGCTGCGGCCCGAATCGTAGGTGCGAGATGGTGACCGAGCCTGATTTCTTCGAGTCATACACGAAGTAGCCTTGCGCGTAGTTGTCAGTCTCCTCACCGATGATCTTGATCGAGTTTTTGTTTGCTCCCACGGTGCCATCAGAGCCCAATCCCCAGAAGACACACTGGACGAGGTCTTTGCTCTCGATTGAAAAGGTCGGATCGTACGCTAAGCTGGTATGGGTTACATCGTCGTGAATGCCGATCGTAAAGTGATTGTGCGGTTCTGCTTTGCTCATTTCATCGAGGATGGCTTTGGTCATCCCAGGAGTAAACTCCTTCGAGCCAAGGCCATAGCGGCCACCGATGACACGTGCAGAGAGAGCAATACCTTTGGTCGGTGCTTCGCTGAAGGCTTCCACCACATCCAGGTGGAGCGGCTCAGCGGTACTGCCCGGTTCCTTTGTACGATCCAGGATAGCAATGACTTTGACCGTCTTTGGCATCGCTTGCAGGAAATGTTCAACCGAGAAAGGACGGAACAGGCGTACTTTGATCACTCCCACCTTCTCACCCCGCGCGTTCAAGTACTGTACTGTTGACTCGACCGTCTCGGCACCAGACCCCATGACGACGATCACACGCTCTGCATCCGGTGCGCCCACATAGTCAAACAGGTGGTACTGCCGTCCGACCAGGGAGGCAAACGTATCCATGGCCTCCTGGGCGATGCTGGGACAAGCCACATAAAAGCGGTTGACCGTCTCACGGGATTGGAAGTAGACGTCAGGGTTCTGAGAGGTACCGCGAATGAAGGGATGATCAGGTGAGAGTGCTCGTTGCCGATGCGCCTGCACGAGCGAGTCGTCGATCATGGCTCGTATATCTTCGCGAGTCAATTGTTCGATTTTATCGACTTCGTGGGAGGTGCGAAATCCATCAAAGAAATGCAAAAAAGGAACGCGTGACTTCAGTGTAGAAGCGTGTGCGATAAGCGCCAGGTCCTGTGCTTCCTGTACTGAATTGGAAGCGAGCATGGCATAGCCCGTCGCGCGTATCGCCATGACATCCGAATGGTCGCCAAAGATGGAAAGCCCTTGCGTGGCCAGCGAACGTGCGGCCACATGAAAGACTGTGGGTGTTAATTCGCCAGCAATTTTATACATGTTGGGAATCATCAGGAGCAGTCCCTGCGATGCCGTAAAAGTGGTGGCGAGCGCGCCCGTCTGTAATGAGCCGTGAATTGCTCCAGCGGCCCCTGCCTCCGATTGCATCTCGATCACCTGTGGTACTGTTCCCCATACGTTGGTTCGTCCCTCGGCTGACCAGGCATCAGAGAGTTCGCCCATCGTGGTCGAGGGCGTGATGGGATAGATAGCGATAACCTCACTGAGGGCATGTGCAATATTGGCTACAGCCTCATTGCCATCGATAGTTACCCATGTCCGTTGCATGTTTCCCTCCAGGGTTTCCAGGTTAGGCTTGTATTCATTCGTTACCTAACCAATACTACTCGTTGAAAGATGCTTACTGAAATAAGAAATACGGTTGTGCCATGGTGAATGAAGCCAAGGTCGAATCAGGTGGCAAACAGGAGCACAACCTGATACGAACCGAAGAGCTGATCATTCTACCCTTTTGTAGAGTAGACAATAAACTGGCAAAAGTCAAGAAGAAGAGCGTTCATGCAGAGAATGCAGGCATCACGTTCTCTTCCCATGCTATTCCATCCTCTCCGCTATAAGCTGCGCCAAATGCAACACCCGCATCTTTCTCCCACTCGCGTCCACCCCACCCATTAAATGCATCAGGCACCAGCACCTTCGCCCCCGTCCTCACCGTATTATTGAGCTTATTGTTCATACTGCGTTCCGATACCTCACCGTGCTCAATCGACGTCGCGCCTCCGAAGCCACAACACACGTCTGACTGTGGCTGGCTATCGACCTTTGCACGAAGCTTTTTCCCGTCCTCCATCTCGGCCCTCGCACGCAGAACATGGCGCATACACTCATCCACTCCTTGCGACAGATCCTGGCCCCTGGCTGTCTCCCGCTCTTCACCAGTGATGGGTTAAACTTGTACTTTTATGCTCTCACGGCCCATTTTGGACAGTGGCTCGCGTTGGATCATCGAGGGCGGAAAGTGCGCCGATGGCAGGTGGAGGCGGGCCTGATATACGGCCAGGTGAAGAAAAGCTACCGTCGGCGCAAGCTGCTGCGGGTCACGCACGTGATGCGTCTCGGGAAACAGGCAGTTCTCACGCTCGCCCTGCAGGGGAAGGGCTTCTCTGGACGGCTGAACACCGCTTTTATCGAGCAGGTCAATCTGACTGTCCGTCATGGAAGAGCGGCGCCGGCGCGTCGAACCTGGGCCACGGCGAAGCCCGCCCCACAACTGCTGGCCCACCTGGAATGGTGGCGAGCCTACTCTCATTTTGTGCGTCCCCACGCTGCCCTCCGGATAGCACTCGTGCAGCCGAGAGAACGAGGTGGCAAGCTGATGGCGCAACGTTACCGGCATAGTACGCCAGCTATGGCTGCGGGAAGAACCGCTCGACGATGGACAGCGCGGGAAGTGCTGTGTTATCCTCTGCCGCCGGTGCCATGTTTCAAACTTTGAGCTTGAATAAAGCGAGAAAACTCCCCACGAAATGGCAGTGGGTGGCTTGGCGAAGATAAATGCAGAGTAGGAGCGGGGGAGATTACGGGATGAAGCGGCCTGCCTATACAGTCAAAAATGGGGGTAAAACCAGTTCGAAATGAGTTCGCGGGGGCAAATCGAATTATCCACCATGTTCAATAGCAGTACCTCTGGGCAACGGTCGCGCGGCTGGAACTTACCCGTAGCAAGGTGCGGCTACTCTCCTCAATCTTGCGCAATTCGTGCTAGAGTTCGGCTGGAGTCAGAGGTAAGGATGAGCATACCATTAGTGGCCTCCTTTGACTTTGAGTGCTGTGGGTGTGGCATGGTTTGTCGTCGAGATGGCCTGTATGGCGCCTTTGATTTCATCGAGCTTGGCATCCAGATCGTCCAGGCGCATCTCCAAGTTGGTCATGCGCTCCGCCAGGCGCGTCACATCCGCACGCGTGGGCATGTTCAGTCCAGTCA
>JBKPBA010000287.1:0-9511 GCA_046726675.1 Chloroflexota bacterium | reverse complement strand
CTCTAATGCTATAGTTGCTTCTGTCAGCAAGGGCGCTTAGCTCAGTGGGAGAGCGTTTCGTTCACACCGAAGAGGTCACTGGTTCGAGCCCAGTAGCGCCCACTATACCCTTCCAAAGGCTTTATACAAGAGTGAGTAGGGCGATGCTAATATCCCTACTTTCACCACACGATCCCCACTCCCATGTGATCAGGCATCAATTGATCAGGAATATACGTGCTGTATCCTCATGTATCAATTGTTCCGCTTGACTATACATGTTTCACGCACTACACTTGAAGAAGAGATCTCTGTGGCGTTATTGATTTTCTAATAAATTCAGAATGCGAATTTTTCCTCTCATCCTCGTTCATTTGGAGAGGCGAGTATGGCTCATGACCTGGAGAAGCAACGCCAACAGCTTATAGAATCGCTCCGCAAGAATGGGATTAATGATGAACGTGTGCTTGGGGCTGTAGCCGATACTCCTCGTGAGATGTTCCTTCATGAAACGCAATCTAGAATGGCGTATGAAGATCGCGCCCTTGCCATTGGTATGGGCCAGACAATTTCACAGCCGTTGATGGTTGCCACTATGACGCAAGCGCTGCAATTAGATGGGAATGAGCGGGTACTAGAGATTGGTACTGGCTCTGGCTACCAAACAGCCATTCTGGCGCGTCTGGCTGGCTATGTTTATAGTATCGAACGTATTCAACAGCTTGCTTGCCTGGCTTTAAAACGCCTGGAGAAGCTAGGATGTTCAAACATCTCGGTATACGTCGGCGATGGTTCGTCAGGATGGCCTGATCAGGCGCCGTATGATCGCATTTTGGTTGCTGCTGCGGCGCCCGAAGTATCGGAGCTCCTTTATAGGCAGCTTGTACCCTGGGGAAAAATGGTGATACCAGTGGGGGGACATGAACACCAGGAATTGTTTGTCATTAATCGTGCACCCTGGGGACCGGAAATGCGCTCTTTAGGTGGATGTATTTTTGTTCCATTGGTTGGCGCAGCGGGCTGGAGTGAGTAACTATTGCCGAATTTATAAAATAGCTTATAATATACTGTAAGGAAGATATTGCTCGTCCGTTTTCTGGACTATACAAGAGCTCAAGGAGAGTAAGCATGCCAGGCATTATAGCCAGTATATATATCACGAGTATCCCAGGGCTGGTTACTTATGTGTTACTTTGGATCGTCCTGGTTGAATGTGCAAGAATACTGGTGAGAGTGCCTCGTAATGACCCCCTGGTTGGTTGGGCTGTTGGACCGCTGGGTGTATCAACACTGTATTTGTCAGAACCGTCGCCAGTGTTTATTTTAATCAATGCCCTCTTTCCTGCAGTAGTATCAGCTTTTGTTCTTTATGTAGGACTGTTTACTGCTCTACCAAGCCCGCTTGCTTTGCCGAGTAATCCACTTGTTGAGATACTGGTGATTACTGTAGGGGTATTGCTTACGAGTACTGGAGATTTTTTAGACGCTATGCGTGATTTGCGTTACCCCTTATGGGGTGAAGCCCGTATCTTACGCAGCATTCAATTGTTGCGCGCAAGTTGGGCTACAATTCACTTCACCGCCTTTGGCCTTTCTTACTTGCACGAACATTTTGGCTCCAACCCGACTGATTTACTACAGTCAATTAGTAACAAGGTTTCACATTTGTAGTTTGCTGGTGCGTGGCACGCGGGGAAAAGTAAAGTAGAAAGTGCTACCACTACCCTGATTGCTGGAAAAGTCGATACGTCCTCCATGAGCTTCAACGATTGCCTTTGCGATAAACAACCCCATACCAATTCCTGTGTAATGACGATTGGCAATATTACGAATGCGATAGAATCGCTCAAAGATGTGGTCAAAAGATTCTGGGCTTACGCCAATACCCTGGTCGATAACACTAATCAGGTATTCGTCATCTTGTTCCTGTAGTTTTACCGTCACTTGCTTGCCAGGAGGAGAGAACTTGATCGCATTATCCAAAACATTTCCAAAGACCTGTCCTACACGTAGTTGATCTGCAACAATTCTGCTATCCTGGGTTTGGATATCGAGATAAATTGCGTGTTGGTCGGCACTTACCTGGGCTAAACGTACACGCTCAGTCAACACATCAGCAAGGTAAAAACTCGTATATTGGAGATCTAGTTCTCCCCATTGGACACGTGAAAGATCGAGCAGGTCGCTTATGAGCCGTTCCAGGTGTTCAGTTTCACTTTGTACGATATTTAAACTACGCAGATCGTAGCTTTCCGGAAGTTCTACCAGGGGACTGGTACTTTGTTGTTTTTGACGTGCCTCCCGCAGTCGGCGCTCAATTCGACGTATGAGATGTTGCGTATAGCCTTTTATTGCTGTGAGTGGAGTACGGAGTTCATCAGAGACGATGGATACAAACTCGTCTTTCAGTTTCTCTATTTGTTTGATGGAGGTAATATCATTGAGCACTGCCACTACACCAATTGGCCGTGTTACAGTTTGGTTCGCGTCATGAAGAGGCGCAGCGCTTATACTAAGTGTTAATGGGACAGTTTCGCTAGTAGTGCCAGCAATTAGTTCTTTGTGCATAACTATATTTCCGGCCAGTGCCTGATCTACAATTTCTGCAAAGTCGATGAGCCAATTGACCCTAGTAATGGCTGCCAATTGGCGTAGTGAAGTAGGAGGCTTCTGTTGTAAATTAACTTCAGCTAGTGCAAATAAATGTTGAGCTGAACTATTGAGAGAAGTGATTGCCCCTTGAGTGTTGGTGATAAGCAATCCTTCAGCCATACTGCTAATAATGAGTTCCAGGCGGTAGCGTTCATGCTCTGCTTCTTCCCAGAGCGCTCTCTCGCGTTCACGCAGGAGAACATTTTCGAGCGCAACGGCAGCATAATCTGCAATCATGGTGGTAAGTTGAAGCAGGTCAGTATCAAAGGTCCCCTCATGTTCATCAAAGAGGCTCAATATGCCAATGATACGGCTCTCAACCGTCAATGGGATATTGAGAAAATCACCGATTTTAGTTGCTACCGAGGGAATTTCGCTTGAGGGAGAGGCTAAATCGTCAGGGGCGTCTAAGTCAGCAACCACCGCTAATTCTTGAGCTGACACACCTGGAAAATCTATGACGCTTGCGGCTCTAGCTATACTTTGGATCATTGCTTGTAAAAAGGAACTGGTGAGGGGATATCGTGGGATGATGGAAAGTTCGAAAGGATCCCCTTTTAATAAGATGGAGCAGGCGGAAAAGCTGTACAGTTCCTGGAGGGTGGCAAGTAATGCACGATGTACTTGAAAACGGTCATTTGCTGCCACAAAGCGTTTACCGATGGTATTGAGTTGTTCCATCTGCCGACGGAGAGCCGTTATATGATCCCCATCCCCATTTTGTACTATGAAGGAGCGGTACGCGCTTTCCGTTGCTTGTGACTGTGGTTGCACGTTGCTCTCCATTTCGTTTCTCTAGGGCATCTGCTCCAGTTGACGAGTTACCTCGTCGAGGAGCGGTGGGCCAATCAATTCCCCGGTCAGCTCTCTCAAACCTACAAAGCACTCTTGCAATAATGCCTGTAATCCCTCAGAAAGCTCCTGAGGTGAAATAGAACTCCATTGTTCTGAAATAACCGCTGGGACTACCTCGGTATAAGGCATCTTTTCTAAAAAATGAAGGAAGGGATACTCGTTCGATACCCGTCTAGCAGCACCTTGTACTAAGACGCGAGTGGTAGCTTTGCCTAAAAAAGGGGTAACGCGATCATCAATAAGTTGTATGGCCTTCAGGTAGGATTCCACGACTTTTTCATTGTATGCTGAAGAGGAGTTGTCAGACATATTGGGCATATGAATCGTTGCCACTCCCTTCACTGCTTCGATAAATTCACTTTTTTATTATTATACCATATGTTAATTGTAATTTGTAAGTGGGTAGCCAATCAGTAACTCTTCAAGTATTACGAATGTTTGAGTTTATAGATGTGTTTGTATGCAAGTAATGCGTTTCCACATATATACTTTTGAGTGTCGATGTGATTACATAGCGTGTTGAAATGTAGGCATATGTTCCGCTAAATGTAAAGAAACCCTATCTGGGATTTGCTGATATGTCCTATGAAACGAAACCGAATAAACGTGCCAGCCAGAGGCGAAAACCTCGAAGGCGAGGTTTTTCATCAGTATTGAAATCTGCTGCCATTTCTATTAAACGCCGTCGTCCAGCTTCTTTGCGGGATTGAGCCTGCTCAACGGCTGTTTGCGCAGTATAGCGCACATTCTGCTCCTCAATGGCTTGGAGAAAGTGGTTCATTCGAATCTGGAATTGTGAGGGTAGTGTGCTCAACAATGTACTCTGTGTTTGTTGTAAGTTAGTTTCAGGGGAGGTCGTCAGGTCTGCGGTGGAAGCACTATTAGCAAGTGAAGAGTCGTCTTCGGTTGCTTCAGTGACCTCTACGTGTTGCATATTCAAGCTTGGAGCAATCCATTCGCGCATGGCTAGAAGGGAGGCGCGGCGGCAGATTGCTTCAATGTCTGCACCGTTGCGTCCTTCGGTCAGACGAGCCAATTCTTCTATCGAAATTTCAGGATCAACAGGTCTACCCGTGGTATGTATCCCAAAGATTGTACAGCGTTCAATTTCGTCAGGATAATCTAGCTCGATCACGAGATCAAAACGGCCAGGGCGCAAGAGCGCAGTATCGATTAAATCTGAGCGATTGGTGGCTGCCACCACGGTTACCCCTGCGCGCCCTTCGATGCCGTCCATCTCTGTTAGCAATTGTGCTATGACGCGATCAACGGCGTGTCCATCGATCTCGATGCCGCGTCTGGCTGCGATAGCGTCGATTTCATCGAAAAACACAATACATGGCGCGGCCTGTTTCGCTCGACGGAAGACCTCACGTATGCCTTTCTCTGATTCTCCGATCCATTTCGATAATAACTCGGGTCCTTTAATCGAAATGAAACTTGCTTCACATTGATTAGCAAGCGCACGAGCCAGGAGGGTCTTGCCTGACCCCGGAGGGCCTGAAAGAAGGACGCCGCGTGGCGGCTCAATTTTTGCACTTACGTAAAGCTCAGGAAAGCGTATAGGCCATTCTACTCCCTCAGTGAGGATGGCTTTGGCCTTCTTCAAACCGCCGACATCATCCCAGGAGGTCTCGCTGACCTCAACATAGACTTCACGGGTTGTTGATGGTTCGATTTCACGCAAGGCTGCCTGAAAATCAGCCATAGTTATGCTGAGGTTTACTAGTGTTTCGTACGGGATATAACCACGTTCGTAATCGATGTGTGGTAGGACGCGGCGAAGAGCAATCATGGCTGCTTCGCGACAGAGTGCCTCCAGATCGGCGCCAACAAATCCTGGTGTAAGCTGTGCCAGACGGGCGAAATCAATATCGGCTGCCAGGGCCGCATCTCTACTATGAATTCGTAAGATCTCTTGACGCCCATGTAAATCAGGTACACGTAAGGATATTTCGCGATCAAAGCGACCAGGGCGGCGTAGCGCAGGGTCAAGCGAGTTAGGTTGGTTCGTGGCTCCTATCAGCAGGACTTGCCCTCGCGAGGCTATGCCATCCATCAATGCAAGTAATTGCCCAACAATGCGACGTTCTAGCTCACCATTGGTCTCAGAGCGTTTGGGAGCGAGGGCATCCAGTTCGTCAATAAAGATGATGCTTGGAGCTTTTCGTTGCGCCTCCTGAAACACCGAGCGCAAGCGTGATTCGCTTTCGCCATAAAGCTTGTTCAAGATTTCAGGGCCGTTGATTACGAAAAAGGCTGCATTGGTTTCCGATGCCACGACGCGAGCAATAAGTGTTTTGCCTGTACCAGGAGGGCCATATAAAAGCACTCCTTTTGGTGGTTCGATGCCTAGGCGATCAAAGACTGCCGGGTATTTCAACGGTAGTTCGATCATTTCGCGGATACGTTGGAGTTCTTTGCCAAGTCCGCCAATATCTTCGTAGCTCACTCGCCCCAGCCCCCCAGGTTTAGTTGCTCCACGCGCCTGCGCACGTACGATGGTTCCCTGCTGCACAAGTACCGCCTCGGTACCAGTTACGGATTGTGGCTGTACTGGAGGGATTAGCTCATCGAGTGTATCAGAGTTACGCTTGCGCACGGTATAGCTGGGAGTAGCAGGGGTAGTTCCAATGATCAGAAATTCACGGGGTGCTGAACCCGGTGTGCCAACACGCAGTAGGTCACCAATTACAACAGGAAGTCCAACTAGGTAACGTGTGATATATTGCAGGTCACTCTCTTGTATTGGCACGCCTCCAGAAAGAGGGAGTAAGGTGATCTTTTCGGCATCTTTCACTTTCGCCTTATGAACGGTAACGCGCTCACCAAGACCCGATGCGCTATTTTGTCTTACCTGACTATCCATCTGGATGATCTGCTGACCTTGATCAATAAGAGCTATTGGTACAACTTTGGCAGCAGTAGTGCGGGCACCTGTGATCATAACTATATCCCCAGGTTGGCAACCTAAACGCGCCATATCGGTCGGGTCTACACGAGCCACTCCACGCCCGACCTGGAAGCCCTCAATAATGATGAGTTGCAGACTAACGTCCGGCCTGGCTGGCTGGTTTTTATCGCTATCGCTACTGGTATACGTTGTTGAATTATTTGTTGTGTTCTCCGGAGGAAGTTTACCAGTTGTTCTTTGAGCGACGATTGGGTTGCTGCTTGTGGTAGTTGGCTCTTCCATATGCCTTTCCTTTTCCCCGGGTCAGAAATAATGATTACTTATAACTTATTACATGTACGTGAGGAGGGAGGAAAAGTTGAACTTGAGACATAATAATATCACTGGAGCTGATCTACCAGTTTGCGTGCAATATGCAACCACTCTTCAGGTGTATCATCAGGCACTGAGCAGCCATTGGCCAGGATCAACCTTCTTCCTTTGGTCTGAGTCACAGCTGCCATGATTTCGTTTTCTATTTCTGTTTCTCCACCGTGTGTCAAGGGACCACGTTCGGCTAAGCCGCCCATAAGGCATTTATCAGTCATGGTTAACGCTTCGCTCAAGCTTGGTCCTGTGAGCCGATCACTCCAACTCATCACCTGTACCGGGTAGTCAATGAAGTCTTCAAAGTAAATTTCATCGTCCTCTTGATCAGGGTCGGCGTGCACATGGATGATGTTGAGCCAGCCGGCTTTGGCACCTTCGAGTACCTGTAGATCATATGGGCGGCCAAAGTGTGCATATTCCTCGGGCGTGAAGTCGATATTAGTGGCGCCCATGCTAGAGAAAAAGATGCCGCTCGCGCCAGCCTCGATAGCGGCACTGGCTAGCGAACGTAGATTGGCGGTCAGTGTCGCCAGGCCTTGCTCAAAGGCCACCGGGTTCTCACGGGCGTGCGTGATGGCTTGCGTTTTGCCAATGAAGCGGAAAGTTTGAGTGAGCGGACTAAATAGGGTGAGTATTAGGGGAAAATCACTTCCCAGTTGAGTGCGCAGCGTACGAATACAGATAATTTGCTGTTGGAACATGGGTGTGTCGAGTCCCAGGCGCGGTAAGCTGCTCCATTGATTTACTTGCGTGATGGTTTGCTCGGGTGCTGGATAGGGTAGATCTGGCATAATTTTTACGATGTCTAGATCGAATTTCTTGCGGAAGAATTCCATTGTGAGTTCGGCCATACGTGTTCCTGATCCTTCGGGTTTGAAGTGGTGCCAGAAGCAGAAAGGTACGCGATCAACGTGTTCTCCTGTGAGTGCTGCTCGTACGCGTTCAGCCGGTGTCATTGTATGATGTGGTGTGGTCATGAAACTTCTCCCCTTTATGTTATTATCTCTCTTGCTGTTGTGAAATTGGAGCCAGTCCCTGAGCATAGCGTGTTCGATCGAACTCTGATTGCTTCTCTACACGCTCAGTAAGTACTTTATCAAACCAGCGACCTAACAAGGTGCCAAGTATTGCTCCTCCTAACAAGGCTGCTAGTTTTAGTAGAGATGAAGCAAGATTGTTCATGAGTTTCCTCTCTCTGTTTTTCAATATAGATAGTTCTTTTAAAAGTATACGTTACGTTGGTATGTGGAGGGAAGGCAAGATACTATCCCACTCAATGGAAAAGCGTTCCATATTTCTGTCTTTAAAGGTTATACTTAAGAACAACATCGGCCTTATAAAAAAGCCTCATAAACCCTCGACGATAAGCCGAGATTCTGATAGGATGTCCAGCAATAGCATCAGGAGTCAATATACTATTTTAGACCGGAGGATGTATATTTTATGGACGAACTTCAACGTCGCATTCAGATTGCGCGTGGAGCGATCCCTGCGGATCTCATATTACGTAATGCTCAGTTAGTGAATGTGTGTAGCGGTGAATGTTATCCCGCAGATGTTGCTATCGCTGATGGACTTGTGGTTGGTGTAAGCGCGCCTGGTGAGGGTTATCAAGGGCTTGAAGAGCGTGATCTGGATGGTCGCTGGCTGTCTCCCGGGCTTATCGATGGTCATATGCACATTGAGAGTACTATGCTTGTCCTCTCTGAATTTGCGCGAATCGTTATACCGCGAGGAGTTAGCGTTGTTGTGCTTGATCCTCATGAGTTTGCTAATGTTATGGGGGTAGCAGGTATACGATATGTTCTTGAATCCAGCCGCAACTTGCCGCTCACAGCCTATGTAACGCTTTCCTCTTGTGTTCCTGCTTCTTCTTATGAAAGTCCCTATCGAGTTCTAATGGCTGACGATTTGCTACCTCTCTTAGGAGATGAGCATGTACTTGGCCTGGCTGAGATGATGAATATGCCGGGTGTTTTGCATGGAGATGAGGAGGTGCTGGCGAAGATTGTTGCAACCCAACGTAGTGGCCTTGTCGTCGATGGGCATGCTCCAGGACTTAATGGACGTGACTTGTGCGCTTATGTCACAGCCGGTGTGATGTCCGATCATGAATGCACGACACTTGAAGAGGCTCGCCAGCGCATTCGTCTGGGTATGTGGCTAATGATTCGCGAGGGGTCAGCGGCACGCAATCTCGACACGTTACTTCCGCTTGTTAAAGAGTTACACCCACCGCGTGTCTTCTTTGTCACAGATGATCGCGATCCACAGGATTTAACGACGCGAGGAGATATCGACTCGATGGTGCGCCGAGCAATCGAATTGGGGCTTGACCCGGTCGAGGCGGTACGCCTCGCCAGCTATAATGCTGCACAATATTTTCGCTTGTATGATCGTGGCGCAGTTGCTCCCAATTTTGTTGCTGACCTTGTAGTATTGGATAATCTTAGCACGTTTAAGGTTGAGTCAGTTTACAAGGCAGGTAAACTGGTTGCTCAAGGTGGTAGGTTGCTGGTTGATGCGCCTACTGTTACCTTTACAGGTGTGACTGGCACCGTACATATCGGAAACATTGGTGAAAATGATTTGCGCATACCTGGAAAACCAGGATTGATCGAAGTGGTTGGCATCGAACCGGGGCAGATTACGACAAGGCATCTAAAAGAAGAGGCTTCTATTAGAAACGGAGAAATTGTAGCGGATCCTGATCGTGATTTGCTCAAGCTTGTGGTGATCGAA
>JBKPBA010000286.1:0-8603 GCA_046726675.1 Chloroflexota bacterium | reverse complement strand
GTTGTTTGCATTAACCTGGCAAGGGTTCCTGCCTTCGCGTCAACTGACAGGTAGGTCCGTAATTTGCTGAGCTGCAGGACGAGCCCTTTTGCGTTGAAGAAGTCTTTGATCTTTTGATACGTGGCATCGTCAATGCCGAGGCGTTTGGCAAATTGCTCCAGGTTGGAGGATTGTCCAGGTTGGAGTGGCCGTTGTCCGACCAGGTTAAGCACCTGGGGGTTAATTTTGAACGTGATACCGACATGCAACTCTGTGGCGTCGGGCAATGGGCCTTTCACGGGCGATTGCAGCGCCGCAGCCGGAATGCCCAGATTGAGCGACGTATACTGAGGAGGCGTGGGCTGATTACAACTGACCAGGGACGCAATTGAGAAGAGCAGTGTGAGTAACAGCGCGCAGAGATAAACGAGCTTAGCGCGATAGGCTTTCCGCAATACTATCATAACAAAACCCTCAGAACTTTCTCTGGGATACCACCCAGTACTTCATCAAACTGTGAAGTGCTTCTGCGTACGCTGTTCGCAATTCAATGAATGAGGCCAGGGCGGGTTCTGGATCGGCAAGACAGTACCCGGCCGACTTCAGGCGTGTGTATGCAGCCTCAAAGTTTATTCTTGGCGTCTCTGCTTGTGCCTGCGCGGGCGAGATTTTAAAGTAGTCTTTGAGGTCATTCACCAGTTGGCAACCACTCTGATACAAGAGGTGTGCAGGTCCCGCCGGTCCATCTTCGAGACAGCTGATGATCAGTGTCGCCGCGTCGAGGAGGGCACCGAGGGCGCTGACCCATGATTCGTAGGGACGCGCTGAGCGAAAGTAGGGCAGTACGGGATAGGAAAGAGAGCTGATCAGGACCTCGGTTGACCACTCTTCCCATGCTGATAAAAATCCTGGCAGGTCCTCCAGCATCTTCAAGCGGGCATAGGTCTCCAGTAAGGTCACTCCTGAAGGAGGTGAACCGGCGCGATTGTGCAGCATCGTTACCAGCACCTCACGGTGCCCAAGTGCGCTATAGAGAGAAAAGAACATGCTAATCACGCCGCTCGCGATGGCGAGGCCCGATGCTCCAGCGCAGAGCGCCAGGGCGCGCGTGACTCCTCCCGTGGCAACAATATCGCCAAATCCAAGCGTCAAGAGCGACGTCGCGGCAAAGTACAGGGCAGTTCCCAGGTCATTCAGCCGGGGTTGAAGCTCGCTCTGGAGGGCCAGAAAGAGCAGCCCATAGCCGAAGATCAGAGCCATCCCCCATACGAGCAATAGCATCACGACCGTCAGCGGCGCATAGATCCCTAAACAAGCTGCACGGTGTTTCGCTGAGGGGAAGCGGAGCGCAATCCATTTCCACAGAGGCCACATCCCATCCAGCAGGAAAGGAGCCAGGCGAAGCGATCCTCGCGTGGGACGCGGAACCACGACCGATTGGAAGATATCAACAAAGGTTGAGACAACAATGATGCCGCCAAGCAAAAGTTCAATGGTCCGCATACTAGCCCCTCTATGCTCGCTCTCTCTCGCCTCTGGCCTCCAAAACATCGTGGTGAATATAGTGAAGCTTCTGCTCGATATCCCGAATGTGTTCGGTGATCGTACTCATTTCCAATTCCGTTTTGATGTTCACCTGGTAGTCCAGGTCCGCCTTGATGCGGTCTTTGGCAGCCTGCCGGTTCTGGCTGATCAGGACAAAAATGGAAAGAAAGATGGCCTCCAGTGACACTGCCATCGTGAGAAACTGAAAGGGGTAGGGATCGTAGTGCCAAATTGCCGGTCCCACCGTGTTCGCCAAGATCCAGCCGACAAAGACCACAAGGTTCAGAAGCAGGAATGCCAGCGAACCACTAAAATCGGCGATGATATCGGCAACCCGCTGCCCGGGTGAAATGGTTTCATCGTGCTCTTCATTCGCATTGCGGCTGACGCGAGAGCGCAAGATGGCGTCAGTGTCTTTAAGCCGCTGCCCCATTTCTTCCAAAACGTCGATAGCGGTATCAGGCCGCCGACGCAAAAAGTCAAAGAACGCTTCCCGACCTAATTCGAGTGTGACCAGTTCTCCAGAGGTGCTGGCGCTGGCCGAACGGGTCTCTCCAGAGTGCATGAACAAATTACCGTAGACCTTTCCGGGTCCCAGCACCTCCAGCACCACCTTCTTCCCATCGGTGTCGGTGAGCCAAACCTCCAGTTCACCCTGTTCAATAATAAGGAAGGAAGCTTCCTGGTCGCTGGCCGCCATGACGACTTGACCAGGCTGATAGCTGCGCTCCCTCATAATCGCATGTAGTTGCCTGCGCTCTTCGTCATCCATGGTGGAGAAGAGCGGTATCTCTGCTAGGAGTTGTGTTGTATTGGTACTCATACTTATTAATCCATCCTTTGTCTAGCGGGTGACGAGCTTGCCAATGCGCTCTTTTCTGAGAGCATGATACGTGTACCTCCCTCTTCTTTACTTTCTGGTGAAAGTGAATGTATCCACTGAGCTTCATAGACTATGAATAATGAATATTACCTGTTATTATAGTACCAATCGCGCGTGAAGAAATGCGTTTGCCGGAGCGTAAAAAAGCTCTGTTCTCGACTTCACTGGAGCAAGAAACGAATACTACAAAAGCGTTCTGAGCTTTTTTACGCTTCTAACCACGCTTTTTGCTACGCACTGCGAATAGTATAGAGTTATCGTTATCTATTGCTCTTTTGGCCTCAAAATGTCATGCTCGTCGTCGTCTCCCTTGGAACACTTCGAGCAATACACCACGTTCTGCTTTTACCTTTGCAAACGAGAAAGCGAGTTGTACAGTTGAACATGCGAGAACGAACAGATGTCCTGTTCAAGAGATTCTCCTGGGTGTCTCTCCTACGCTTGGTAGGGAAAGTCATCCTGGGTGTGTTGACATTGCAGGTCCTGACAGCGGCAGTCCTCATCGTCATTGCCGCGTTAGGAAAACGGCGTAAACACGAAGTGAGCTTTCCCCATCGACCCTTCGAGGAAGTGCAGGTTGGCGAGAATGCCCTCCACCTGTTCGCCTACGGACGTGATCTCTATGATGCGATGCTGGAGGCCATCGATGCGGCACAAGAGAGTATTTATCTCGAAACATACATCTGGAAAGACGATGCGGTTGGCCAGGAATTTCAAGGGCATCTCGCGCGCAAAGCCGAGGAGGGGGTTGCAGTCTATGTCATCTTTGATAGCTTTGGCAATCTCGTCGTCCCGCGCACCTTCAAGTCGTCCTTTGATCCGGCTATGCATGTGCTGGAATACCGTGCCATTCGTCGCCCCTGGCACCTGTTGGATCCGCGTCGGTATGCCCTGGATCATCGCAAGTTGCTGATCGTCGATGGCAGCACCAGCTTCATCGGGGGCTACAACCTGGGCGCGCTCTATGCCACACAGTGGCGTGACACGCATCTGAGCTTGCGCGGCCCTGGAGCAACGGAACTCGCGCGAGCATTCATCGGTTTCTGGAATCGCTTCTGTCCAGCACATGAGCAGATCACGCAGCGGTATCACCATCAGTTCGATGCGCTCATTACTATCAGCCAGAATGAAGCCATGCGTGCCTCATTTCCGATTCGCGATATGTACATTGCAGCCATCGATGAGGCAGAACACTCGATTTTACTCACCACCGCTTACTTCGTCCCCGATCACATGCTGCTGAATGCACTGAAAGGCGCTGTCAGGCGTGGGGTGGATGTGCGAGTGCTTCTACCATGGAACTCCAACCACGTGGTGACGGACTGGATTGCGCACAGTTACTTTACTGAGTGCCTGCAAGGCGGAATTCGCATTTTTGGCTACCGCTATACCATGCTGCATGCGAAGACCTGTACCATCGACGAGCAGTGGTCGACCGTTGGAACGTGCAATCTCGACCGCTTGAGCCTGGTCGGGAACTATGAAATCAATCTCGCGGTGTACAGTACCGCATTTGCCCAACACATGTCCGCGCTCTTCACCGAAGATACGACCGAACGGTTTGAACTGACCATGGAGCAGTGGGAGGGTCGACCGTGGTATAGCAAAGCGAGCGAGCGCATCCTGGCTCCCCTGCGTTTCCTGATGTGAGGTGCTGCCTCTCTTGCAGGAACACCCTCGAGGAACTCCAACGTCCGTAGCGTATTAACCAGCATATGGAGGAGACATCGAGGCGAAAGAACAGATGTTCTATAATTACTAGAAAGATGCGTAAATAATCGAACCGGAACCGAGGGTTTCGGCTCCTCTGTCACCAATTTTCTCTCTCTTCCTTGCCCCTACTTGGGAAACTGTATCTCAAGGTGCAACACTTTCTGGCGGAAGATAAACTCTTTCAAAGAAGCAACCCTCCTCTTATCAAGCACCGACGACCAGGACCGAAACATCCGAACTACGGTATTCCCGCTGACCTTTGGTCGATAGTAGTGCAGCGTGTGGTGGAGCAGAAAGAACCGCTCCGCATATCGCGGTGCTGCTGGTACTTATGCGTGCATCCGTAGCTCATCCAATGATAGGCCGCTCCCCTGGCAGATTTAGAAAGCCAATGCATCTATGGAGATGGCTACTCTCACCGTGTTTCCTTTGCTTGTTCTCAGCACATGGTGAAGGAGTTCTCACACTGGCTGTGCTAGCGTCGTTGTATACACTCCCGCGCGAAGAGGCGAACTGGTTCTAGCTGGGCGGCGTCAACAAACCGCACGATGAGTTCCTGTATCCCGGCCTCTTCATATTCCGCCAGGCGCTCGCGAATCTGCTCAGGTGTGCCAATCAACCAGGTCTGGCGCAATGCTTCCAGGTTGTCGCGCTCCTGGGAGGTCAACTTGGCGAGCACGTCTGCCTCAGTCTCTGCGATGACACAGTCATCGATGAGGGTTGTGCGCTTGATGCTTTCGTAATCGCGTCCGAGTTGCTCGCAGTGCTGCTTGAGTACGGCTAATTTGTGTTTGATCGTTGGAATATCTCCACCAACATTGCAGGCATTAGCATACTGTGCGACCAACCGGAGTGTCACTTTTTCGCCTCCGCCTCCAATCAGAAGTGGAATATGTGGTTGTTGCATGCCTTTGGGCTGGTTGATCGCTCCCCGCGCCTGGTAATAGGTCCCCTCAAAATTCGCCACCTCCTGTGTCCACATCGCCAGGATGATCTCAACGGCCTCGCGTAAGCGCTCCAGGCGCTCGTGCGAACCGGGAAACGGGTACCCATATGCCACATATTCCTCCTCGTACCAGCCTGCACCGATACCAAAATCGAGTCGTCCATGACTGAGCGCATCGACGGTACTGGCCATTTTTGCCAGCAGCGCAGGATTGCGATAACTATTGCACGTGACCATCTGACCCAGGCGCACCCGTGTGGTATCGCGTGCCAGAGCAGCAGTGCTCGTCCAGCATTCAAAGGTGATCTCCTGCATGGGAGTAGGAACAGTTTGGAAGTGGTCGTAGAGCCAGATCGAGTGATAGCCCAATGCATCGGCTTCTTGCGCGACGCGCGCCATGGTCTCATACGCCTCGGATGGGTCGGAAATTCCGACCAGGTCCAGGCGCCACCCCTGTGGAACAATTACGCCGAAATCCATGAAACACTCCTCTTTTTTACGCTAGACGAATCCTATTGCGAGAAGCCTGCAAAGCTCACTTATCCACCCCAACGTTCCCAGAAAACCACCTCATCGAACGGCTTGCGCCCATCTGGTTTTGGCGAGTGAGACTGCTCGCGACCGGGGAGAGGATAACCAAAAGAAATCGCAACATCAAAATGTTGATCGTGGGGAACACCCAGGATCGCTTTGGCCTTTTCCGGCTCCCACATCGAGGCGATGCATGAGCCGATGCCCAGGTCCCAGGCGGCCAGTTGCAGATAGGCTGCAGCCTGTCCCAGATCGAAGCTGTCGGCAGTGGAAGCAATGAGGGCAACAGCGAAAGGAGCCCCGGCCAGGTGTCCCGCGTACGCGCCGCACTCGGCTAGCTGCCGCAGGGTTGCCCGGTCACGAATGGCGATGAAGTGCCAGGGCTGCGTATTCTTCGAACTTTGCGCCCGCCTGCCAGCATTCAAGATCGAGCGGATTGCTTCTTCAGACACGGGTTCATCAGTAAACTGGCGAACAGCGCGCTTGGTACGGATCAGTTCGGAGACCGTCATACGTATGTACCTCCTGTGGTGATTGCAGACGATAAACAAAGCAGAAGCGCATTCCACATCAAGTGGTAGACCTTCTCATTGTATCACGATGCCACTGCTCCTATGGATGCCCAGTCTTTGCAGGCAGGAAGAGGAGTATCTCTAAGTATACATCGGATTTCGCTCCGGTCAGGATTATGCAAGTCGATGCGAAGACACCTGACAGAAAATAACTAAAAGCTCAAAGAAGAGGTGATGGACTATGGTATACAATAGAGGTATCAATATTATCCTCGATCATCCTCCCCCACACCAATACCTTCGAGTGCGTGTGGAACTGGCACAGAACCTGGCGCCCGACCAGGTTGGGGGGTTACAACAACGGATCAAACAAGCGCTCCGTGAGCAACTCAACTTCCGTGCCGAGCCGGAGCTGGTCCTTTACGGCACGCTCCCGCGCACAGAACAAAAAGCGCAGCGCATTATCAAGACCTACGAGCAGGTTGGCAGTTGAAATCGCGAGCCTGTCCCGGCAAAAAGAGAAGGAGTTCCTAATGAGCAGCGAAAAGCCTGTCCTGTCTACCGTCGCCAATAAAGTAGCCCGTGTGGTGATGAACCGGCCAGGGGCGTTGAATGCCATGAGCCGGGGATTGATCTCAGAACTGCGCCTGGCGCTGGAACGTGCTCAGGACGATCCGGACGTCTCGCTTATTGTCCTCTCGGGTGCAGGAGGCAACTTCTGTGCAGGTGATGACTTGAAGGAGGCGGAACATCAGATCGCCGAGGACTTTCTGGCACTTATTCTGGATCTGCAACGGCTTACGCGCTTGCTGCTGTTGGGCGAGAAACCAAGCATCGCCGTGCTGGATGGCTATGCCGTGGGCGGAGGCTTCGAGTTGGCACTGGCCTGCGATGTTCGCATCGCCAGCACGCGGGTGCGCATGGGATGTGTAGAGGCGCGTGTAGGCATGGTCATCACAGGGGGTACATCTGTACTACTCCCCCGTCTCGTTGGGCAGGGGGCGGCGCGGGAGATTATCCTACTGGCCGACATCTTTGAAGCCGCCGTCGCCCAGCGTATTGGGCTGCTCCACCGCCTGGTCGAGCCAGAACAACTGGCCGACGAAGTGCAGGTATTGATCGACAAAATGCTGAGTCGTGCGCCGCTCTCCCTGCGCGAGAGCAAGCGGCTGCTCAATCGCCCACTAGAGGCCGAATTGGAGCGTGCCTTTCAGAACGAGATCGAGGCGATCATGCGCTGTTTTGGGACGGTTGATGCGCACGAGGCTACCGTGGCTTTCCGCGAAAAACGTCCGCCTCTGTTTCAAGGGAAGTGACCGGGTGTTGCCAGAAGAGTAGCAAGAGAGGTGGCCCGGCGCACACCGGTACGACGAGGCGCGCTGCATATGCTAGTCATCGGCGGTTCCCATGGCTACTACTCGGTCATGCTCTGCCGTCTTCACCCAGGGCTACGCTCGGTCGTACTCGATCTGCCGGAAGCCGTTGTTCACGCAGCAAAGATCCTCGCGCAGGAGGGAATGGGTGAGCGCATCGTCCATCGTGTCGGGAATGCGCTGACAGACGACCTGGGCAACGAGGAATACGATCTCATCTTCATCGGTAGTCTCCTCCATCACTTCGATGAGCAGGCGAATCGCGATCTCGTGAAGCGCAGTGCGCGAGCCTTGCGCCCGAGTGGCTACCTCGTGATCGAGGAGTTCCAGCGCTTTCAATCGCCCAAAGAGGTTGGGGAACTGGGTGCACTTTCCAATCTCTACTTTGCAGCCACGAGCGAGGCTGGAACCTGGTCCATGCAAGAGATTGCGGAATGGCAACGAGAAGCCGGCTTGTTCCCCCGCAAGCCGATTCGGTTGCTCACCGCGCCCGGTGCGGAGCTGCAGGCGGCCTTAAAACCCAACGCCAGAAAGGGAAACGGGTACGGAGTGCTGCGCAAGGAATAAGTGGAGATGTGAGTTATGTACAATGGAGCGTCATCGGCAAGCCGTACCGCGGGCGCAGCGAAAGGCAGGCTTCTGGCTCGACCGGGTGGCCAGGGACGAGACGCAATTTGTAGCGTTGTGCGACAGTAGCCAGGATTAACTGCATCTCCATCAGCGCGAAGTTGTTGCCGATGCACATGCGTGGTCCCCCTCCGAATGGGAAGTACGCAAAGTGCGGGCGATCGGCAGAGTGCTTTGGTATAAAACGCTCGGGGTCGAATACCTCCGGGTTCTCCCAGAAAGCGGGATGGCGGTGCGTAATGTATGGACTCAGCACGATGATGCTGTTTGCTGGAATGGAATAGCCTCCGATCTCGTCACCTGCGATTGCTTTCCGTCCGAAGATCCATGCTGGCGGATAGAGCCGCAGTGCTTCCTCAAGTACCATGCGGGTGTAGGATAGCCTGGCGAGGTGCTCTACCTTTGGCAGATGACCACCGAGGACATTATCCAGTTCGGTATGCAGCTGACGCTCCACGTGGGGGTACTGGGAAAGCAAGTACCAGGTCCATGTG
>JBKPBA010000285.1:0-5625 GCA_046726675.1 Chloroflexota bacterium | reverse complement strand
ATAGTGCTTGCTGCAGGCAAAGGCACCAGGATGCGTTCAACATTGCCAAAGGTGCTTCACCAGGTAGCTGGGTTGCCACTACTGGCGCATGTACTCAACGCCATCGACGCCACTCCCTCCACTGCTGCTTTTGCCCCACTTAAATCTACAACTACTGCTCATCGCCCGATTGTCGTACTGGGATACGAGGCAGAGCCGGTTGAAACTGCTTTTGGTGAGCGTTGTCTCTATGCTCTCCAGGAGGAGCAATTAGGCACCGGTCACGCAGTTCTGGCCGCAGAGAAAATCGTGAATGAGTTAAACCCCGTGCCTGAGACAATACTGGTTTGTTATGGTGACACACCGTTGATAAGCGGTGAGCTACTTGCTCGCGTTCTGTCTGAGCACATCACAAACCAGGCAACGCTAACTTTCCTTACTACAATCGCCGAACAAACCTCTGACTTTGGTCGTGTGGTTCGTAATGAGGATGGCCAGGTCTGTGAAATCGTTGAGGCCAAACGTGCCACCGAAGAGCAAAAGCGCATCAACGAAGTCAACTCAGGAGTCTACTGTTTTGAGCGTAGCTGGCTCTGGCCGGCTTTACATGCACTCCCCAGGAACGCGTCCGGTGAATATTACCTGACAGACCTGGTAGCAGTCGCCAGTTCCCAGGGATGTAAGATTGTAACTGTCCGCGGAACACTTGACGAGACTATCGGCATCAATGACCGCGTGCAACTGGCTACTGCTGAACGTTTGCTGCGCTCGCGTGTGCTAGAGCAACTCATGTACGCAGGCGTGACTATTCTTGACCCGGCAAGCACCTATATTGATGCTAACGTCGAAATCGGACCTGACACTGTTATCCTTCCTGGAACGATGATCACAGGGAAAACACGTATCGGTTCTGCATGTCGCATTGGACCTGGGACTACAATCGACGAGTCCATTCTTGGAAATGGGTGTATTGTTCTTAACTCGGTATTGGAAGAAACAACACTTGAAGATGGAGTGCGCATTGGCCCCTTTAGTCATTGTCGTCCCGGCGCCCACCTTGCACATAATGTTCGTATGGGTAATTTTGGAGAAGTGAAAAACTCATATATTGGTGCAGAAACCGACATGCATCATTTCAGCTATGTTGGTGATGCCACTATAGGTAAACATGTGAACATCGGCGCAGGCTCAATTACGTGTAATTATGATGGGGTCAAGAAAAATCACACCACGGTCGGTGACGGCGCTTCCATTGGAAGTGATACAATGTTAGTAGCCCCAGTAACCGTTGGTGAATATGCAAAAACAGGGGCTGGTTCTGTGGTGAACCGCGATGTCCCTCCTGGAGCTGTGGTTGTTGGCGTTCCAGCGCGCGAGTTGCGCATGCCTCAACCTTCTGATGGTTCCAGGACAGAGGATGTCGAAAAGGAGTGATCGGTCCTATGGACGGCGCTGGCCTGGCGGGAATGGTTGCGGCAACCCTCGCGGCTGTTCACGCCGCTGCTGTAACTCAAAGTCCACAATTCGATATTGAAGCGTGGCTTCAATTGATTATATTGATCATATCATTAATTCTATGCGCTACGGCATCTGCTGCTGAAACCGCACTTACCTCTATCAGCCGCATTAAGCTCAAGAACCTGGTAGAAGAAGGCGATAAAAAGGCCTTTGAGATTGAACGCCTGCTGTCCCAACCGAACGTTTTCCTCTCGACCATCCTGGTTGTAAATAGTGTAGCCGTGATTATTGCTTCCAGCATGTCCACAGTACTGGCGCTTCGTTTTTCGCCGACCTATGGTGAACTGATCTCAACCATTCTCATTTCCTTAGTCGTGTTGATCTTCTGCGAAATTACACCCAAAACTGCAGCCGTACAAAACCCTTTACGCTGGGCTCGCGCCCTGGTAAATCCTGTCCGTGGTGCTGCCTGGCTTCTGCGCCCGGTGGTCTGGTCATTGAGCGCGGTTACCAACACACTGGTTCGCCTTATGGGTGGTCAGATGAAGCACCGTGGCCCTTTCGTTACTGAAGAAGAATTGCGCCTGTTAGTAACAGTGGGCGAGGAAGAAGGGGTACTCGAAGAAGCAGAAACCGATATGATTCACAGTATCTTCGAGTTTGCTGATACAACTGTGCGCGAAGTGATGATACCGCGTATAGATATGGTAACGCTGGAAAGCGATACCACCGTTGATGAGGCTGTAGATCTGGCTTTGCAGGGCGGGTTTTCGCGTATTCCTGTCTACGAAGAAACAATCGATAACATTATTGGTGTGCTGTATACCAAAGACATGCTTAAGCAGTTACGTGATGACCACAATACCTTACCCATACGTGAGCTTGTGCGACCGGCTTACTTTGTGCCTGAGACGAAAAAGCTAGACGACCTTTTGCGTGAAATTCGCCAGAAGCGTACACATATGGCTATTGTGGTCGATGAATATGGTTCGGTGGCAGGGCTGGTCACTATAGAGGACCTGGTCGAAGAAATCGTAGGAGACATTCAAGACGAGTATGACCGCGAAGAGAACTTGTTCGAGCAAGTCTCGCAATACGAGTATATCTTTGATGCCAAGATCAACATCGACGAATTCAATGAAATGATGGATACAGAACTGGAAAATGAAGATTTCGATACCCTGGGTGGTTTTCTGTATGCCCATCTCGACAAAATTCCTGTAGCAGGCGATACCATCACCTTTAAAAATCTAGCTTTCACTGTCTTAACTACTCGTGGACGGCGTATTACCAAGGTGAAGGTGGAACGCTTACATACACAAGAGACAGTTGCCGATTCTATACAGCAAGGGCAAGAACAATCTGGTCCTTTACTGTTACCTTCAGGCAAAGAAGCAGATAAATCCAATGAGCAAAAGAACATGGAACCTCCAACTGAAACACGCCCTCACTATGAAATAAAAGAGGTTTGAGCGATGATACGTATACTTCCTGCTCTCCCTCATTCAGTACGTATCGTTGAAGTCAGCCCTCGTGATGGCTTGCAGAATGAAAAGGCGCTCATTCCCACCGCACAAAAAATACAGTTTATACAAATGCTTGCTGAGGCAGGTCTTCCAGTTGTTGAAGCTACTTCCTTTGTTAGCCCACGCGCTATCCCACAGTTGAGCGATGCGAGCGAGGTTATGACCAATCTGTCTCGACACTCCTCTACTTCCTATCCTGTGCTTGTTCCAAATTTGAAAGGCATGGAGCGTGCATTAGCGGCTGGAGTTCGCGCCATTGCAGTATTTACAGCCGCCAGCGAAAGCTTTACACGTCATAACATCAATGCCACTATCGCGGAGAGCCTTGCTAATTTTCGTTCAGTTATGGCATTGGCACAGCAGGAAAAAGTAACTGTCCGGGGGTATATTTCGACGGTCTTCGGCTGCCCTTACGAGGGGAAAGTAGAGCCACGCCAGGTGCTCAACGTGGCACAGGCGCTTTTAGAAATGGGCGTTGACGAACTTTCTTTAGGAGATACAATTGGTGTGGCAACGCCGAACCAGGTCGTAGATGTGATCAACTTATTGGTTCATGACGGCGCTATTCCAATCAGACAACTAGCTGTACATTTCCACGATACACGTGGGACAGCGCTGGCAAATGTGCTGATGGCGTTGCAGTCAGGTATTAGGATTATAGATTCTTCAGCAGGTGGTCTGGGCGGCTGCCCTTATGCTCCAGGAGCCGCGGGAAATTTAGCTACCGAAGACCTGCTCTATATGCTTCACGGCATGGGTATCCACACAGGTGTAGACCTGGATAAGGTGGTTGCGGCTACCAACTTCATTACTCCACTGCTAGGCCACACTCCGACAAGTAAGTATTACCAGGCAGCAGTAAGCGCATGTTAATGCGCTTCGAGGTATCTGATTGCCCCTACTAACTGTGTATCTCCGCTGTTGAGTATTTGTTGCAAGGTTAAATTTCCTTGATTTTCAGCTTCAGGTGTGAGAGGACCAACATTTGGGTTTAAATTCACCTCGATATTAGGTTGTATGCCCTTGTTGCGTATAAATTGTCCATTGGGGGTCAGCCATTCGCTTGTTCCCAGGAGCATAGCCGAACCATCAGAGAGGTCAAACTCGTCAAGTACCGTCCCGGTACCAAAGGTTTTCACCCCCATAATAATCGCGCGATGGTTGTCTCGTAAAGCGCCAGAAACAATTTCTGCAGCACTTGCTGTATTACTATTCGTCAGAACGACAATTGGAGTAGTTGTATCAAGGGGATGACCATTCACTGGTTGCGGTGTTCGTTGACCTGTAGTGTCTTGTTCCAAAAGCACATTCCCCTTAGCAATAAATTCACTGGCTACGTTTATGGCTTCCTGAAGGTATCCCCCCGGATCATCGCGCAAATCAAGAATGATCGACCTGGCTCCCTCGTGTTTAGCTTTGTTGAGTGCAGCTTTGAGCTGATTTGAGGCTCCTTCGGAGAATTGCGTGATTTGAATATGTGCAATATGATCCTGAGTAATATAGTACGAGACCACCGAAGGAACTTGAATTTCTGCTCTCTTCATCGTAAATGTTAGTGTCTGATTTGTTGAGGGGCGTTTCACTGTAAGAGTTACATTTGTGCCAGCCGGCCCCTTGATAAGCGGAATAACAGTATTGATATCCTTTCCTACAATATTTGTACCGTTGACAGCGACAATGACATCTCCTCGCTTAATCCCAGCTTTCTCTGCCGGAGTACCAGGTAGGGTTGAAGATATGATAATTTGTTTCGTCTTAGCGTCCTGTTGCAAATTAATACCGATGCCTATAAGTGTACCGCTTAGCTGTTGCTTTTCGGACTGTACATCCTGCGGTGTGAGGAAACGGGTATGACCAGTATCATGTAACACACCCAGCATGGCGCGTATTGCCTGGTATGACATTTCCTTATAGTTTATCGCTTTGCGATCAACGTAGTTTTGGTCTATAGTGTTCCAGGCCTGCTGAATGAGATTAGCATAGCTTTTAGATTGATCGCTTGGGTTGAAACTGATGTTTGTATACGCCTGGTGGCTAAACCATCCACCAAGAAATGCTAGGATCAGTAAAGTTAGAGTAACTACAATTTGCCCAAATATTCGCCTAAAACGACGCTTCGAATCAGGCGCAGGTTCTTCTGAGGATGTCTGCTGCTGCATAGAAGTATTCGTATATGTTGTTGAAGTGGGGCTGATCTGATCGCCAGGTCCTGGTGTAAATCTATTATCTGGCTGCTCGTACCAACGTGGATCATCATAATTACTCACCGGTAGCCTCCCATACTTGTTTTGATGCGTGGCACTACGCGAAAATTCGCCTTGGGTCTTTGCATCAAAATCATTGCTAGATCTTCGGGTGCTTTCTTTATTAGCGTCTACCTTTTGATCGTCGTTTATAGTTTCTGTAATAGTTTGATCAGAGCGATTCATGTTTGGCAAAGTCCATGCTTTAAATATATCATAGTTAATAGTGTAGCTCTCATTTATCATAAAATAGACACGAAAATGTAAAATATTTGTAAGGACTTCATGATCAACAAAAATAGCAGCTCACATGGTCTTCAAGCGCATTCATATCTCACACAAAAACAGGAGTGCAGTCCATATGAACTACACTCCTGTTTTTGTGTATTACAGATGCATTAAACTATTCTGGCTCAGCC
>JBKPBA010000284.1:0-9617 GCA_046726675.1 Chloroflexota bacterium | reverse complement strand
GCGGTTATAAGTTGTGCAAAAGTAGAAGGATTGCTTATAGCCATTTCTTTCATCTTGCATTTTGTGATTAATTTGTTAGCTATATGCTCATTATACAAGGTTTTTGTTAGCTGGCAACGTGTTATTATGAATAGTAGCACTTTATAATTAAAGCTGCGGGTAGTTTTTGGCAGTTATTGCGTCTCAAAGAAGAGGTACTCGGTAATGTCCGACCAATCAGTAATTAATAATGCTCAAGCGGAGCATTATTCTCCCGTCGATTTTGCTCGTCCCTGGATACGCCATTATGAGCAGGGGGTGCCAGCTCAACTCAACATTCCAGATCGCCCTTTGACCTGGCTGTTAGATCAAACCGTCAGTCGCTATCCAGGCCATACCGCTTTCATCTATTACGGAACGAAGTTGACGTATGCCCGGTTTTCGTCCCTCGCTAATCGCTTTGCTACCGGGCTACAGCGATTGGGTATAAAAAAGGGTCATCGTGTTGCTATTGCATTAACCAATATTCAACAATATCAAATCGCTTTTTATGGTGCGTTGCGGGCTGGCGCAGTAGTTGTGCCTACCAATCCACTCTATACTGAACGTGAGATACAGCACCAACTGGCGGATTCTGGTGCGCGTTTTATAGTGATGCTCGATATGTTCTATCCCATTGTGCGTACTGTACGTGCGAATACTGATTTGGAACATATCATTATTACAAGTCCTACCGATTATCTGTCTCCAATGTTGCAAAGGCTTTATCCTTTTAGTCAACTACGCGCCCAACATCCGAAGCCCCTCCTGACCGAAAAAGAATTGCACAGAGATAAGATGCTGCATGTGATGAGTGATATGTTGGGTTCGCATACAAAGGGTGGCGTTGAGGTATTCAACCTCCCTGTGCGGGCATCTGGTGATGACCTTGCAGTTCTTCAGTATACGGGTGGAACGACCGGGCTTTCCAAAGGCGCTATGCTAACGCACCGCAACCTCCTGGCGAATGTGCTGCAGACACGGAGTTGGAATCCCAACGCACGTGAAGGCAGTGAAGTGGTTCTATGTGTAGCTCCTTTCTTCCATTCATATGGCTTGACCGTTGGCATGAACTACCCAATTTTGTCGGCTGCAACCATGATACTCTTACCACAATTCAAGTCTAAAGAAGTAGTAACAACTATCCGACGTTACCATCCGACACAACTACCTGGTATCCCCACCATGTATATTGCAATTATGCGTGCGATTGGCAAACATGCCGCTGATTTGCGCTCGATAAAGTATTGTATCAGTGGTGCATCGGCCTTACCTGCAAAGGTGCGTATGGACTGGGAAGCCGTAACCGAAGGCAAATTAGTCGAAGGGTATGGCCTGAGCGAGGCTGCGCCTGTGACACATTGCAATCCGCTCAATGGTGATATTCGCGATGGAAGTATTGGCCTACCTTTACCAGAAGTGGAATCCATGATCCTGGATCAGAAGACATTGGAGCCTGCGCCGATTGGCACCGAGGGTGAAATAATGGTGAAAGGCCCAAATATTATGCAGGGCTACTGGAATCGCCCGGATGAGACAGCTTCAATCCTCTTTGAAGGCTGGATGCATACGGGTGATATCGGGAAAATGGATGAAGAGGGCTATTTTTACGTCATTGATCGTTCCAAGGACATGATTAAAACCAGTGGTTTTAACGTCTATCCGCGTGAAGTTGAGGAAGTGTTGCTGCTTCAGCCATGTGTGGCGGAAGCGGCAGTGATCGGTATCCCCCATGAATATCGTGGCGAAACGATAGCTGCCGTTATAGTTTTGAAACCAGGTTTTGAGCCATCGGAAGACACTCGTGATGAAATTATCGCGTATTGTAAGAAAGAATTGACCCCGTACAAGGTACCTAAGTTTATCGAGTTTCGTGAGAGTCTACCAAAGACGCTCATTGGCAAAGTATTAAAAAGAGAACTCAGAGAAACATTCAAACCAATGTAATTCAGGGAGAAAAAACAAGCATGTCAACAACCATGAAGCCTACGGAAGTAGGTACGGCATTCCTCACGACACCGGTAAGCGAAAGCGCTGACAAAATCTTTACGTTGGAGCAGCGCGACGAAGAGCAGCGCTGGATTGCAGAGTCAGCCGCCACATTTGCGCAGCGTGAAATTCTGCCAAATGTAGAGGCCATCGATCACCAGGAACCAGGCTTGATGCCGAGTCTTTTGAAGAAAGCAGGCGAACAAGGTCTCTTAAGTATCGATGTACCGGAGGCTTACGGAGGGGCAGAACTGGGCCTCTTGACCAGTGCCCTGGTGGCCTCGGAGTTTCGGGAGGGTTCATTTGGAACGGCTGTGGGTGCGCACACGACTATTGGAACTCTGCCGATCGTCTTCTATGGAACCGAAGCACAAAAACAACACTATTTGCCGAAGCTGGCTTCGGGCGAATGGATCGCTGCCTATGCTCTGACTGAACCAGGCGTCGGTTCTGATGCAATGGGATTAAGCACTCGTGCTGAGCTTTCTGAGGATGGTAAATACTACATCCTGAACGGCACGAAGCAATGGATCTCTAATGCTGGCTTCGCTGACTTAATGATCGTGTTTGCACGTATCGGTAATGAGAGGCCCTCAGCTTTTATCGTCGAAACGAGCTGGCCTGGGATTTCGACAGGCGCGGAAGAGCGCAAGATGGGCATCAAAGGCTCTTCTACTCGCCAGGTCTACTTTGAGAATGCCAAAGTTCCCGTAGAGAACTTGCTGGGCGAGATTCACAAAGGTTACAAGATTGCTTTCAACATCCTCAATATTGGGCGTTTGAAATTGGGAGCGGGTGCCGCGGCTGGCTCACGTTCTGCCTTGAACCTTGCTGCTGTATACACTACAGAGCGTAAGGCTTTTGGCAAGTTTCTATATGAATTTGGCCTGATCAAAAAGAAACTGGCACGTATGGCCGCCGAAACCTATGCTGCGGAAAGCGAAGCTTTCCGTACTGCTGCTAACATTGAGCAAGCTCGCCGCAGTGCTGGAGATGATACCGAAGCAGCTTTTAAAGCAATTGAGGAGTATGCTATAGAAGCCTCCATTGCGAAGGTGCATGGCAGCGAAGTGCTGGCAAATGTCGTCGACGAAGGTGTGCAGATCTTCGGTGGTTATGGCTTTATGCAAGAATACCCCATAGAGAAAGCCTATCGCGATGCGCGTATCCAGCGCATCTACGAAGGCACGAATGAGATAAACCGGCTTGTCACTTCCGGTACCTTGTTCCGCCGTGTATTGTCTGGTAAGCTCGACCTTATGTCACGAATTCCTGCAATTGAGGCGTGTGTGAAATCAGGTCAGGCTCCTGACTTCGCTGGCGAAGACATTCCCGCCGAATTGCAGGGAGCTGTTAATGCGCTTGAGCGTGCCAAGGATGTGACAATCTATGCAGCTATGCGTATTGCTATGAAATACATGCAGGCCATTGAGCAGGAGCAGGAATTCATGGAGTACCTGGCCAACCTGTTAATCGATCTGTATGCTATCGATAGCGCACTTGCTCGAGCCACGCAAGCTGTACGGCGGGGTGATGAGAACAGTAGAACGCACGTGAAACTGGCACAACTTGCAACCTGGTTGGCCTTTTCTCGTATGCGACTGAATCTGGATCAAATGATCATGACCAACATGAACGAAGACCAGGTCGAAAAAGAACTTACCCGCGTACGCTCTTATGTTGGTGACTACCTGCTGAACGGCGTCTCCTTGCAACGCGAATTGGCCGCAATTGTAGTCGAGAAAAAGGGATATCCTTTGTAGGGTCCCGATTGTGGAGAGGATGCAGGAAGGGGGCGCTTGCGCCGCCTTGGAAACATTCACGAGGTAGAACCGTCAAGTACCCCCGTTTAAAAGCAGGGGCTTGTCCCTAGTCCGAAGACTGAGACGAGAGGCTGCTTGACATCAGCCCACCAGTCGCACGCGTGGCACGGCTGGCAAGATTATAGGCGGCATTCAAATCGGCGTTTTGGTGATAACCACACTGTTGGCAGGAGAACTCACTTTGAGTCGGACGATTGCGCTTGGCAATGTAGCCACACCGGGAACAGCCCTGAGAGGTGTAGCGTGCATCGACAAACTGCACCGAGACACCTTTCCAGGCCGCTTTATAGGCAAGAAAGCCTTGCAGTTGGGCAAAACTCCAATTGCTTATCGCCCGGCGTTGTGTGCGGCGTCCCTGCGTGCGTTCTCGAATATCGGTCAAATTCTCCATCACCAGGATATCCCCTGGCTGGCAAGAGGCGACAAGCTGCTTTGCTGTCACGTGATTGACGTTGGCCTGAAAGCGTTTCAGTCGACCCGACAACTTCCTCAAGTGTCGTTTTGCCGATTTTGTCCCTTTGGCCTGCAATGCACGGCGGAGGCGGAAGTAGCGATTATTGGTTTCTTTGACCTGCTTGCTGCCAAAGAACCGAGGATGCGAGCTGACAGCCAGTCGGTTGATGCCCAGATCGACCCCAATAGCCGCACCCGTCGGTTCGACTGGAGACACAGGACAAGAGACAACCACATGCAGCCAGAACGCGCCTTTGCGGTAGAGCAAATCGGCGCTTTCTTGCTGCCATACTGGTGTCAGATAGCGTTCGTAGTACGTGGGAACAGTGACCGCCATGATGGCGCGATTGCGTCTCTGGCCCTCCTGTTGGACGTGGACAAGCGAGACCATACGAGTGTTACGATCAAGGCGAAACGAACGCGCATCGTAGCGGATAGCCGTCATCCGGCTCTGTGGGGTCTTGGCCAGTTTCAAGGGTTTGATAGGCTTGCCTGTCTGCTGCGCTTTCTTGAGGCGCTTGTGATAGGCTTGTACCTGCTTCTTGCGCAAGGCACGCACGCTCTTCATAGCTTCCGTCGCCTTCACGCGCGCTGCACAGATCAATTGACTGGGCAGACGGGTTCTCGCACGATGGAGGGCATATGTCCGTTTGTGCAGTTCCACACCGTTGCTGATCTGCTCAGCATCAGCAAGACGGCACACCTCGTTAAAGCAGTCCGTGGACTCCTGCATGGTTTGCAGCAAAAGCCTGGATTGCCCAGGCGTTGGGTTCAGTTGTATCCGTATCGCACGAGTCTCTATCATGTTCATATAGTAGCATAATACAAGACAAAACACAACAGAAGAATAGCAATACAGAAAGGAGGAGGTCAGGGGAAGCGTGCTTTCGCACGTGGTCATTCCTCCCCCACATAAATGACGGGGGTCTCCTGACCACAATCTTATGAAAGTTGGCGACGTTACAGTATGGGAACGAACCTTTACCGTAGAGGACGTTCGACTCTTCGGGCAAGTTTCAGGTGACCAGGGCATACACCATGTCGAGACGGATGAGCAAGGCCGACTGATGGTTCAAGGTCTCCTGACTGCTACTCTCCCAACGAAAATTGGTGGCGACTTGAATTACATTGCTCGCGAGTTGGTCTTCGAGTTCCTGCGGGCAGTGTTCACAGGCGATATCATTCGTTGTGAGACCACCATTACACATCTTGAGCAGGTAGACGGTCGTACAAACATGGCTGCAAAGTGGGTGTGTCGCAACCAGCAAGGCAAGGAAGTGATGACGGGCCACACTCACGGGATCATTCGGAACGCCTGATGGAGGTCTCGTTTAGCATACGAGGGTATACTTTAAAGTAAAGGAGAAATAAACACATGCCGGAAGCGGTCATTGTTAGCGCGTTACGCACACCTATCGGGCGAGCCAACAAGGGCGTACTCAAAGATGTACGCGCCGATGATCTTGCCGCTATTGCTGTCAGAGCTGCCGTTAATCGCGTGCCGCAACTTGATCGTTCACTTATTGAAGATGTCATCCTGGGCTGCGCTTTCCCTGAGGGTGAGCAAGGGATGAACCTGGCGCGCCTCGTTGGAGCGCTTGCTGGGTTGCCGGAAACAGCAGGTGGCGTGACTGTCAATCGCTTCTGCGCCTCCAGCTTGCAGGCTGTAAACATGGCTGCGCAGAATATCATGCTGGGTATGGGCAATGTCTATGTGGCTGGCGGTATTGAAAGCATGTCGAGGGTACCAATGGGCGGCTTTAATCCCAGCTTCAATCCTCGCCTTATGCAGCCTCGCGACGGTGAGAAAATAAGTTCACCCTATCCACCAGGTGAGTTAGAGTACGGTTACTCTAGCTATATTCCGATGGGCATAACTGCGGAGAATCTCGCTCGCGAATACAACATCAGTCGAGAAGCCCAGGATGCCTTCGCGCTGCGCAGTCACCAGCGAGCGATAGCTGCTACTGATAATGGCGTGTTCAAACGTGAAATAGTTCCTGTTCCTCTGCCTGATGGTAGCTTGATGGAAATCGACGAAGGCCCACGTCACGATACCTCATTGGAAAAGTTAGCCAGTCTCGAACCAGCTTTCATTAAGGGTGGAACAGTCACTGCTGGCAACTCCAGTCCGCTGAATGATGGCGCCGCCGCCGCTGTGCTGATGTCTACGGAGAAGGCGCGTGACCTGAATATTACGCCATTAGCGAAGGTGCATACGATGGCGGTTGCGGGTGTGCGGCCCGATATCATGGGGATAGGTCCTGTGCCCGCTATGAAAAAGGCTCTCCAGCGTGCGGGTATGCAACTGAGCGATATCGATATCATCGAGATCAACGAAGCTTTTGCCGCGCAGACACTGTCAGTGGTCAAGGCAATGGGGATCGATAAAGAGAAACTCAATCCGCATGGAGGAGCGATTGCTCTTGGGCATCCGTTAGGATGCAGTGGTGCGCGTATCATCGCCACGCTGATCAACGATTTGCAAACCCACGACAAGACGTTTGGTATTGCCACACTCTGCATTGGTGGTGGTCAAGGTCTGGCAACGATTATCGAAAGGATGTCGTAGCAATGCTGTACGAGATTCGTAAGGCGGCGGTTCTGGGAGCTGGCGTGATGGGTGCGGCGATTGCTGCTCATCTTGCCAATGTTGGCATACCTAACCTGCTGCTTGATATTGTGCCCGCTGATGCTGGCCAGGATCGCGATAAAGTAGCCCGAAAGGGATTGGAGAAGGCCATCAATGCACGACCTGCCGCATTTTATAGTAAGAGGGCAGCTAAGCTTGTCACAGTAGGTAACATCGAAGACGACCTGGGCGAGCTAGCCAATGTGGATTGGGTCATCGAGGCTGTTGTAGAGCAATTGGACATCAAGCGCTCGCTGTATGCAAAAGTAGAGCAAGTGCTGACACCTGGCACAATTATTACATCTAACACTTCTGGTCTCCCTGCTCATTTGCTCACAGAGGGGCGTAGTGAAAGGTTCCGGCGCAACTTTTTAATCACCCATTTCTTCAATCCGGTGCGTTATATGCGCTTGTTGGAACTTGTTCCTGATGTTGACACCGCGCCAGAATTGATGCAGTTCATGCAAGAGTTCGCTACCGAAGTGCTTGGTAAAGGCGTGGTGCTCTGTAAAGATACGCCGAACTTTATTGCCAATCGCATAGGTGTCTATGGATCATTGTCCACGGTCTACCGGGCACTGAACGAGGGTTATACAATAGGTGAAGTGGATACCATCCTGGGTCCAAGTATGGGACGTCCCAGGTCCGCCGTATTTCGCACAGGTGATCTCTCGGGACTCGATACGCTTGCGCACGTGGCTGATAACCTTTATGTGAATGCACCTGATGATGAACAGCGGGAAATCTTCCGCATACCGGAAGTCGTGCGGGAGATGATTCGCCGGGGCTGGCTGGGTGAGAAGAGTGGGCAAGGCTTCTATAAACGCGTCAAAAGTCCCGCGGGCGAATCGACTATTCTGGAACTGAATCTGAAGACACTCGATTACGAGCCGCAACAGAAGGTACGTTACCCATCACTTAGTGCCGCGCGTAACATCGATGACCCCGCGCAGCGCTTGCTTAGCATTCTGGCGGCTGATGATCGCGCTGGCAAGTTAGCTCGCGAGACGACGGCTGATTCTCTTGTCTATGCTGCCAACCATGCTCAAGAGATTGCCGATAGTATCGTAGCCATTGACGAGGCTATCCGCTGGGGTTTCAATTTCGAGATGGGCAGCTTCGAGACGTGGGATGTACTTTTACAACATCCAGACATCTTGCAAAAAGTGCTGCAAGATGGCAGCGTTTCCCAAGCATTACCTGAGTTGGTGCAGCGTGTGAAGAGCAAAGGGCAGGGTACGTTCTATATTGGAACTCCAGGAAATCGCCAGTATTATGATTTCCATACAGATACCTACAAACCTGTGCCCGTGCCAAAGGGCGCTATCTCGCTGGCAGCAGCTAAGTCTTCCAATAAGGTAATACGCGACAATGGGTCAGCCTCATTGATAGACCTGGGTGATGGTGTGGCCTGCCTCGAATTCCATACCAAGATGAACTCTATCGACGAGGGTATCATTGAAATGCTGCGCTATGTCGCTGAGGAGGGCCAGAAGCAATTCCGCGCTGTGGTTATTAACAATGATGCGGCGGATTTTTCGGCAGGAGCTAACCTTATGCTGGTTCTCATGGGAGCAAAGGCTGGTCAATGGGAGAGTATAGAGGCAGCAATCAACGGACTTCAACAGGCTCATCAACTACTCAAGTATAGCCCAATTCCGATTGTAGCAGCTCCTTCCGGTCGGGCTTTGGGTGGAGGCTGTGAAATCGTTATGCATGCCAATCATGTTCGTGCTCACACGGAGTCTTATATTGGCCTTGTTGAAGTAGGAGTCGGATTGATCCCCGCCGGCGGTGGTTGTAAAGAACTCCTTGTGCGCCTGGGAGCAACCTTAGAAGATCAAATGGCGCGTAAGACTGGTGGGCCATTTACACCTTCTCGCCGTGCTTTTGAGATTATTGCATTCGCTACCGTCTCCACCAGCGCAGCGGAGGCACAAGAACTGCGTTTCTTACGCAAGAGCGATGCTATTACCGTCAATAGCGACCTGCTGTTGCGCGATGCAAAAGCCGATGCTCTGCGACTGGCCGATGCTCGTGAGGCTGGCAAATGGCAGCCAGCGCAGCCTCCCATGCTGCTTTTGCCAGGACCTGGCGCTCGCATGGTACTGGAGCAGCAGATCGAAAACCTGCTGCTCACAGGAAAGGTTAGCGAACATGATGCTGTGATAGGCAGATACCTGGCTCGAGTTGTGACCGGCGGCGAATGTTCTCCCGTTACACCTGTCACAGAACAGCATGTGCTTGATCTCGAACGTGAAGCTTTCCTCAGCCTCGCCGGAATGGAGAAGTCTCAGGATCGCATGCAGGCCATTTTGATGACAGGGAAACCATTGCGGAATTAAAAACTAAAGCGAATCTTCGTGGGGTAATATCCTCAATCCGAGGATATTACCCCAACATCCGAGCAGTCGATGTGGTCACCGAGGTTTCACTCCACTATTTGCAAGGAAGGATGCCCAGGAATGCCCGATGGAGTGAGGTCATCAGAGACGGAACAAGGGGCGTCGAGAGCGGAGAGGTTCTTCTGGGCAAACTGCTCAATGGCTGCAATCACGTCCCCAAATTCCTGCCCTTTTTCAGTGAGATGATACTCGACGCGCGGCGGGATCTCCAGGAAGGCCCGCCGTTGCACAAACCCCATCTCTTCCAGGGCCCTGAGCCGTTGTGTGAGCGTCTTCGAACTGATATGTCCCATTAAC
>JBKPBA010000283.1:0-10984 GCA_046726675.1 Chloroflexota bacterium | reverse complement strand
TGCCAGGCTCGTGTCAGACCAATACCATAAACTGCTAATAACAGCACTGCCAGTGTATAAAAGTTTCCCACATTATCAGACTCTTTGCTTATTAGAATTGAAACTGCTACAAAGATTAAACCCACGAGTGTTGCACCAATCCCCCACTGGCAAAGAAAAAGTTATTGAATGCTTCTGGAACCATAGTATCTCTCTACCTGTGCATAAGCTGTACGATCAACTCGGCAATTGCCAGAAAAATCAGATCTAAACCAACCAGCACCAGAAGAGCGAAATCAAGATATTTAGCGATTGAAGCAGTGTTTAGGAGCAAAGCGTTGTTAAACACAAGATGCCCGGTGAGCCAGAACAATGCGATAATCACAATGGCTAAAAGTGTTATGCCGCCAACGAACCAGCGTGCTCCTCGCCAATCCGCGCTGCTGGGCCATAGTTCAGAAGTGACCGTCAAGATCAGGTAGGGAACGAAAAGCAACGTCCACCATGGCCAGCCCGGATGCAGAATGGCGTGCTGGCTATTCCCATAATCCCAGAGATTGTAGCCAGTAGCTAACCAGTAGAGCAGTATGAACATGGCAATGCCCCCAAATAGAGGCGCAATACCACTAAGCCCATCTCCAATGTGGGTCACCAGGCGGCCTTGCGGCCGTGTGTATTGTACCTCGCCAAGTTGGAGCGATTGTTTGCCGCCAGTCTTCATACCACGACCACCATTTCTCGTTTGTGCTCTGGGTTGGACATGAAACAGCGTAATACTGGTGACACGAAAACCAAAGGGATAGAAAAGCAATACTACAAACGCATGGCTTAATTCATGCAGCATCACACCAGGTGCATTCAGCCAGAACCAGATCATCAGGCCCCGCTCGCCCCTAAGTCGATAGCCAATCTCGTCAACACGCCGTCGCAATCCCTTGCGTGTTATACGAAGTATCAGGAAAAGCCCAACAGCTCCAGCAATGATAAGCCAGGGCAAGTATTGATTCATCTGTGCCGTTTGAGTGGAATCCATCTACTCCTCACATCAGGATATTCCTGCATGCTTACCTTTTCACACTTTCAGGTTCGGATAACTTTGCTTGTTCTTCTAGCAAATCGCTTTTTGGACTCTGGCCTTTGTGCTTGCGTTCATAGAACCTGCCCCATAATCCAAAACAGATAATGATCACAGAAACCAGATACATTACCTTGTCAATGCCAAATGCATCGGCAAATCCCCCGATGAAAAGCAGAATTGGAATGGAGCAAGCATTGTAGAGCATCAGTTGTAAGGCCAGGACTCGTCCCTTGATCCATTCAGGTGTAGATTCCTGGATAGCAGTTTGTGCTGGAATGTTAATGAGATCAATTGCTACCCCAGCAATGAACATGATTAAAGGAACGGCACCAAGATAAATCGGCTTGGAACTTAGCCCTTGTTTTTCCAAATAATGGGCCAGGAAAGTAGATAGTGGCAACAGTACGATTGCACCTGCCAGTACTAGAGTGCCGATAAAAATGGCAAATTCCTTGCTAATACGCTTAAGAATACGCGGCATCACGAGCGAACCGGCGACCAGGCCGACACCAGCGGGAGCAAAAACGATTGCCATCAAGCTGGCTGGAAGGTTAAATAGCCTTGTGACAAGTGGTGTTGCCAGTTCACCGATCACCAGCAGGAGCACACCTGCAAACGAGAGCTGTATGACCGCTAAAAAAAGTTGGCTATTGCGACGGATAAATGTCCAGCCCTCGCGCACCTCGTTCCATACGTTTTGTAGGGCGCCGATTGCATCCGTGGCAGTTTGCTCATCCCTTTCGTGCTTCCTCTCTTCTATAAAGGCTTTGGAAGGGATCAGCGAAATCAGTAAAGCGCTTACCAGGTACAAAACTGCGATGATCGCATACAGCACCTCCGCTGGGAAGATCGGGATTTTGACGAGGGTAAGGGAGGGTAATAAGCTGAGAATAATTGGTGCGAAAACAATGAACCCGATTGCTTGCGATAGCATGAACGTAATATTGAAGAGCGAGAGTGCTGAGGTTAATTCTTCCTCGTCGACGAGCAGAGGAATAGAAGCCCCTTCTGCCGGGGTAAAAAACTGGCCAATGCTTGATATGAGAAATGTGAGCAGGAAAATGGTGACAAGCTCGTTACGATTAATCAGTAAAGAAATCACGAAGCCGAAAGTGGCAATTGCTCGCAGGATATTGCTGTAGAAAAGTACGCGACGTTTATTTCTATGGTCTACGAATACGCCCGCTGGAGCGCCTATGATCACGGCAGGAATACTAAAACAGATGATAGCAAGAGCTATAAGCGTGGTTGAACCGGTGATTTCTTCAATCAGCACAATTATCGCGTAGTTGGAAGCGTTGAGGATGGTCATGGAGATCAGTTGTGCCAGCCACAAGAGCAAGAAGTTCCTGTTCTTGAAGAGGGTATGAAACCCTCTTTGTGGAGTGGCTGTAGTCATTACCCAATCTCCTCGTGTGTAACCCTCATTAGCCTAGTTGAACTAAAGAACCTTCATATCGTGTTTTACCCAATCATTCAACAGATGAAGTGGAATCCGTATCTATTGCGCGAGAAAGTACTTGCCTGGTTCGTCGCTCAACTTCTGCACGTGGCAATAATACACGACGCCCACATTTTTCGCAACGTAAGCCGATATCTGCACCCAGGCGTACTACCATCCAGTCATAGCTCCCACATGGATGCGGCTTACGCAGGCGTATTCGATCTCCCAGGTCAAGTTGCATTGGTGCCATACAGTTCTTCCCGTTCACTTCCGTCTAACTTTGGTCTATATAAACCATATTGTACAATGTACGACTCAACACTATCAGGAGTTTGATATTTGATTGGCCGCCCTTCTGCGACACGTTTACGTAAATCACTAGCAGAGATATCAAATTGCGGCGCATCCACAATCAGCAGGCGTTGCTTGATGCCTGGCAGGCGAGCCTCCAACCAATCATAGTTTGCTTCAGATTCACTATATCCAGGACGCGTGACTGCTACAAGGTGAGTCAATTGCTCAAGGATACCAGATGGGTCGTACCAGCTAAGCAAATCCCCAAGGCCATCCCTGCCGATTACAAAGTAAAAGGCTGTTTTATCTCCCCATTGTTTGCGCAACAATCGCAGTGTATCTACAGTATAGGAAGGTCCAGGACGATCCAGATCAACCCTCGAAATGGTGAAATGCGGATTCGAGGCAATTGCTAATTCGAGCATTTCCAGACGATGCCTCGCTGTCGTGATCTCTGCATGCGTTTTATGAGGTGGCTGTCCGGCAGGCACAAAAACCATCTCCGCCAGTTGAAGAGTGGCATACACTTGTTCGGCTACCACAAGATGACCATAATGAACCGGGTCGAAGGTTCCTCCAAGTACCCCAACACGCCGCATATTTGTTGAGACCTTATGATATTTCAACGTTTCTTCTCTCCCAAAAGGAACAGTACTTATCAGTTTTTTTGATCTCTATAAGAGGCCAACGGGTTCACGAATGGAGAGATCTGCATTAGGCAGAGCAGTACGTAGAGCGAGCATTGCGTTTGAAACAATAGTATCCTGTCCTTCTGGAATCCAGAAACTCAAAGTGAGTGTAATAATCTCGCCAGTATAGCCACTCACTGTACCAGTACTGCTGCCAAAAGCACCAGCAACACCACTAAGGCTAAGTGCCGGTTCTGGTTTTAACAATACACCATTTACTTCCTTGATAGTCTTGAGAATACATTCGGTTGTTTTATCTTTATCATATTTATCCAGCGGCATTGTGATAGTTATGATGGCGCGTCTCTCCTCATAAATAGTTTTATTGACAACAATGCCACTGAAGAGCATGGAATTGGGGACAATAACCTGTTCTCCACTTAAAATGCGCAATTTGGTGGCGCGAAGCTGTACATCTTCCACCTTGCCGGAATATACGTCTGTACTGATCACATCCCCAATATGGAAAGGCCCCTCCAGTAGGATGTAGATACCTGCAACGACATTTTTCAGCAGATCTTGCAAGACGAAAGTGAAACCGACAGTGATTACACTAATGACCGCAGCAGGTATCCCGAATTGGATGTTCCAGATCGCGAGTATGAAGAGGAGAGCGACAAACAAAACCAAAATATAAAGGATTCGGCCAAGCAAAATGCTAATATTGATGCCGATATGCTCTTTCGCTGCTCTCCCAGTGATGAGCTTCATGAGAGTACGCCCAACACCTATCGCTAGCAGAATGATAAGTACGCTCAATGCGAGATTCCAGATGAGATTGCCGAGATTATTTACATTGAATATGTTTGGTAATATAAGTTGCAGGTAGAGGAGTATTTCGGTAGCTTTAATGCCAATCAAGAAAGATGCAATAATAACACCTACGATAATAGGGGGGATGATAATAAGGAAACCTAATATTTGGATTAGCCAATTGTCGAGTACGGTTTTTTTGAGACGGCGCACCAACAAGTAGCGTAAGAATAGGCCCATACTCAGAGCAATGAGTAAAGTAGCTACTACAATGATTATCTGGCTTGTTATATCATTCATGGCTATCCTGGTACAAATGTGTTCATTAGTTTAATATAGAGCGCATTATACCATATCCCTTTTGTTGATACCGCTGAGCTAATGCTCTTGCGCTCAATTGTTCACCCTGATCGACCAGCCCGCAGTCGGCTGCGAGTTGTCCCACGATTTGTGCAGGTGTGGCTCCCGCAGCGCGTAATGGTTCTAGGCCAGCGCTCTGTGTACGTTTAGAGAATCGCTTCCCGTGTTCATCAAGCAACAATGGCACATGCGCGAAGGTGGGGACGGGAAATCCGAGCGCCTCGAATAGCAGAATCTGGCGAGCGGTGGATTGCAGTAGATCAGCTCCCCTCACAACCTGGTTGATGTGCATCAGCGCATCATCCACGACCACGGCAAATTGATAGGCAAAGATGCCATCCGAGCGGCAGACAATAAAATCTCCTATCGCTTGCTGCACCTGCTGCTCTACTGGCCCAACCAACAGGTCGGTAAACGAGACAGTGCGTTCATCGTCTACCCGAAAACGCAATGATGGGCGGCGATTATTAGCCTCATGTTGCCTGCGCTGTGCTTGTGTCAAGTAGCGGCACGTGCCAGGATAGCGAGGGCCTTCATCCCCATGCGGAGCGCTCGCAGCGCGAGCGATTTCTGCGCGACTGCAATAACATGGGTAAATCAGGCCTTTATCTAGCAGGCGCTGCAGGTAAGTAGTATATATTTCCTGCCTTTTGCTCTGGATATATGGGGCATATGGCCCACCAATGTCAGGCCCCTCGTTCCAGTCCAGTCCAAGCCAACTCAGGTCGAAGAGCATGCGTTCACTGGCTCCAGTACGCACTCGGGGTCGATCAAGGTCTTCTATCCGCAACACAAATTGTCCATCTGTACAACGAGCAAAGAGCCATGCCAGCAATGCAGTACGCAGGTTACCCAGGTGCAGGTCACCGGTTGGGCTTGGTGCGTAGCGGCCACGAATCAGATGCTGCATTTTTCTGACCACGGACAGGCTATTGCCAGGTCGTTCTGTCTCTGTCCGGCTATCACAGGATACACATTAAAATCAGCCAGTAAATCAACCAGCACGCACAGGGGAAGGCCAACAACATTGAGATAACACCCATCGATATGCCTGGTTGGCTGAAACGCGGGATGCTGGATACCATATGCGCCTGCTTTATCCATAGGATCACCACTGGCGATATAAGCGTCTATTTCAGCCTGGCTGTAATTGCGCATCAATACAGGGGTAATACAACTTGTAGCCTGTATCATGTGCTGCCCGTCGATTCTACGACTCACTGCAACTCCTGTTATTACATAATGCCAGCGGCCACGTAACGTAAGGAGTAATTGCCGAGCATGCGCTTTATCTCGTGGTTTACCAAGGATTTCACCATTCAGCAACACCGTTGTATCGGCAGTAATCACGAAGTGGCCAGCAGCTTCGCGCAATTTTAGCGCTTCGGCTGCTTTGTGTTTAGCGAGCCATTGCGCCATCTCCTCGACGGTACCTCGAAAACGCTCCTGGGCCACATCTTCGTCGACAGGTGGGGTACACACGGTATACGGCAAGCCTAGTAGCTGGAGTATTTGCCTCCGTCGTGGTGAGGCAGAGGCCAGTAACAAGGGAAGAGGTGTTATCATCTATATATACGCTCCAATATCGCTACACATTCAATATGTGTGGTCTGGGGAAACATATCCAGTGGCTGCACCGACAACAAACGGTAGGTAGGATGAAGATGGCAAAGTAAATTCAAATCACGTGCAAGGGTAGAAGGTTCACATGAAACATACACAATCCTATCCACAGGATGCTGTACAAGCGTGTTCAGTACAGCCTGCTGGCACCCTGCTCGTGGGGGATCTATCACCAGTCCGTCAATGTGGCATTCCAGTGTTGGCAGTAGTTCTTCCACTTTCCCTTTGAGAATTTCCACGTTGCTTACTTCACGCAGATTCCACTGCGCATCTTTAATCGCGCTGGCTGACTCCTCGATGGCGATAACTTTATCTACATGCCGGGCCAGTAGAAGCGCAAACGTGCCGACACCGCAATAAGCATCAACGATAGTGCGTGGACGTTCGCGGGAACGTTGAGCGGAAACCACCAATCCGTCAAGCACCATCTTTGCCATTTTTTCAGCCTGCGCGGTATTGGTTTGAAAAAAGGAGCTTGGACGAATACGGAATAGTTCTTCGCCGAGCATTTCCTCCATTGTCTCAGTGTGCAGATCAAGTCCCGCCTCTGCAAGTTGCTGTGCGACGTTCGAGTCAGGGTGAGGTTGAATAAGCATCTGGCCTGTCGCCGCTCCACAGCGAATCAAGACCTGTGGTCGCTGATGTGGTACTGTGCTCAGCACACTTAAGGCGCGGTTGATCTGCTCATGCGCGATTGGGCATGATTCTAGTGGCAGCACGCGATGTGTGCCTCTGGCAGTCAGCCCGAGTTGTCCATTGCGATTGACGGAGAAACGCATATGGTTGCGATAATGCCAGGGGACATCACAGGACGCTGTTTCGAGTACCGGCGGATTATCGAAATCACCTGTATCACGCAGCAACTCTTGCACGATCGAGCGCTTCCACTCCAGTTGTGCTTCATAGCACATATGCTGGATCTGGCAGCCTCCGCATATCCCAAATACCGGGCAGCGTGCCTGGATACGTAGCGGTGAAGCATGGTGAATCTCAGTAATCCAAACACGCGGGGGGCGTGCTTTCCAATAGCGTTTGCGTCTTTTAGGTGCCTGCGCAGGCGCCTCGACTGCAATCGTAACACGTTCTCCCGGTAAGCCCGCGGGAACATGTACCGTCCGCGTATGCAGCTCACCAACCTCATTTTGCTCAGTGATCTCCGCAAGCGTAGTGCCCTCGCGAGTTAGAGCGCCAAGTGTGACAGTATGATAGGTAGTAAGAGGTACTTCTCTGATCATTCTTTGCTGGCTCTTTTTTTAGCATTCTTTAAGCCGGGTAATTGTTTTGTCTTATTCGCACCTGGTAACTTTCTGGTTTTATTCACGGCCGGTAGTTTCCTGGTTTTGTTCACATTGAGTAGCAAGCGATACATCTCTACCATATCTAGCTCAGGGTCTAGAAGTTCAGCCTCGTCCAGGAGTTCTTCAGCCTTGCGGTAGTCACCACTTTCTGATACTGCCAATGCCAGGAAAGCTCGCAATTGCGCAGAGTCGGGATTGATGCGTAAACCCTCCTCGAGGACTAAGCGGGCTTTTGAGGCTTGTCCGTGCTCCATATGCATCCTGCTGAGCGCTGTATAGTAGTCGATGATTTCAGGCTCTAAGGCTATTGCATGCACATAATTGATTTCAGCTTCTTCAACCTGCTCGAGTAAATTGTACGCTTCGGCGATATCGTACCAGGCCTCAGCATTGGTTGGGTCGATTGCCGCAACGTCTTGAAAGTGCCGTAACGCCTGATGGTATTGCGCCTGCTCCATAGCGATTACACCCAGACTATTTTCAATGATCAATTGCATTTCATCATTTGTAGTCAACGCCTTTGCCTGGTTGAGATGGTCTTCTGCCTCGTCAAGACGTTCCGGGTTCTCCTTGAGCAACTCGGCTAAAAGCATGTGTCCCAGATAGTCATTGTCGAGTGCAAGTGACTTGCGTAGACTCGCCTCTGCAAGGTTCTTATATCGTTCAAAGGCTTCGTCTTTTTTCGGTGTCATAGATTACTCCTTGCAGCTTGCCTGACCGTAGGTAGATGCGCAGCAGCGTTGGCAAGCTGCATAAGAGACATCACCTGCTTGTCTTGACTTTCAAATGATCTGTTTCCGGCGGCATAATCATTTCCGCCTGGTGTGTAACATCTCGCGCACTGCCTGCACAACCTCCAGGTCGGGATTGATGCGTTCCGCTTCAGCCAGTTCTGATTGGGCGTGGCGACGATCACCCTTCTCTGAATATATTGCAGCGAGCAACGCATGCAAATGGGCAGAATCTGGGCGATAACGCAATCCTTGCTCAACTATCTCAAGTGCCTTGTCCAGTTGCCTTGTAGTCATATAAATGGTTCCAAGCTCAGCATAGATCGGAATTTCATTGGGATATGCTTCAAGTGCGCGTTGATAGTATGCTATTGCTTCGTCATATTTCTCCTGCCTGCGATATGCAAGCCCAAGGTTTATCAAGACGCCTTTGTAGTTTGGATTAATTTCGGCAACTCGTTTGAAATGTGCTATGGCCTCATCATAATTTTCATCTGCCATAGCAATACTTGCCAGGTCAGCTTCGATCTGCGCTTCCTCATCTCTATCGCTGGTTAGTGACTTCGCTAGTTGAAGTTCGGCTACTGCTTCCTCCTCCCGGTCGTTGGCCATGAACAACTCAGCTAAGATGATATGCGCAAGCGCCGTATTGTCTAATGCAATAGATTTTCGCGAGCTTTCCAATGCCAGCTCAAAGAAATGCTCAGCAAGCTCATCCATGCCGTCTTGTTTATATTGTTCACTGAGATCTGCCTGTGATACAGCGAGATGCTGCAGGATTTTTCCAATATCATAGTCTTTGGGAAAGCGTTGTATGATGCCCTCTAGATAGACAATAGCCCTTTCAGATAATTGCAATCCGCGTGCACGGCTATAGGCATCATCGTAGATTGTACGATCAAGTGGGAGCTTTACCAGTAGCGCATCATCGTAATGCAAGGCCCGTATTGTGCGCCATATTATTTCTTCATAATATGGTTGCGCACCAGGCTCATTTGGTTGACGAGTCTCAACTATCTCACGTATGCGGTCATCGATTGTTTGCAATTGTTGCTGTAGCTCGGCAATTGGTAGCCTCTGCGCGTTGGCTCCCTCATCCTTCATACGTTGAATTCGCCACGCACCCTCTTCTTGAACCAGTGTATAGCTGGTCCAGAACCAGCGTCTCCCCGTTTCCTTGTAGATAGCGGTTCCCATTGGCATCTCTGGCAGGGTACCGCTCAATGGTGTATCCGTCAGTTCCAATGACCAGCCTATCTCTATTTCTCGTTGTGTCGCAAATCTGTCGCTAAGTACGTAATTGGGAAGCCAGATCGACTGTTGGCTGCGTTCGCGTTCGCGCAAAAAGCGCGGTTCATAACGCGTGGGATGGCCCTCATCGGCCCATTTACGGCGCAAATCGACCCATTCGTCTCTTGAAAGCCCCTCGCTCAGGGGACTATTGCTCGCGAGCAGGTCAAAACATAGACCGAAGTCTCCCAGTGTCCATGCTCCGATGAAGTCACCGACTATTTCATCTGGATCCAGGTCGGGATTGATAAAGGTCTTCCCACGGTCCACATCTACATCAGGAGTGTTTAATACCAGTTGTTGTAGCGTGGGCAGGTGGTGACGATACTCTTTAGAAGGTGTTGTTCCTCGCCAGGTATTCACTGATAGCGCTTCCTGTATCAGGCGGCGACCCTCAGCCAGCGTGCAATCAATAATTCTTATTTCTCTACCAATTGATTTGCTGTATCTGACCTTCGTATTGCCAAGTCGTGCCTCAATATGCCGCTTGCTGCCTACTTCCGTTGTAAAGTTTTTGACCCCTTCTTCCCAGAAATCGAGCATGAAAGCCATCAGGCGCGCTTCACTGAATTCAAATCCCTGTTCCCAGCACAATACAATCTCAAGCTCGCCTTCTTCGCGTGTTTCTGTTACAAAGCCTTTCCAGAAACGGGGTGGATTGGTAACCGCTACTGCCGGTCCGGGTTCTGGCTCGGGGGTCCAACTTGGGTAAATCTTTGCTCCCGCAAGTTGTATCAATGCGCGGCGTGCTTCTTTACGGATAGCTTTGTTCGGGGTGAGTTCATTAATCGCTAGCAGGACGTCAGCGGCGTCGGTGTCTTGTAGCTTTGCCAGCGCCTTGAGTAGCGCCATCTGGGCCGCTTCGTCTATCGAAGTTAGCCCTGCCAATGCAATTTCTGCCTGTGCTTTGCTGGTGCTGTTATGTAGTTCTTTTGCTATTTCGTGACGTTGTTCAAGTAAATGCTCTAATTGGGTATTATCTATATGTGGAACAGAAGTATCCCTCTGTTTTTTTGCTGTCATGTTCTCTATCTCTACTCTTCAATGATAATTCGCGCAAGGGACCTTCCTACTTCAGGTCTTATCTCAATGGATTGTATCACGCAGAATAAAAAGAGTCGAGAATAGCCCGGATGGTCACCCCCTGGGAGGAAGCGTACTCTTCGGGCTAGGGATAATCATGGAATTGAAGCCCTGCCGTATCAATGCTAATTTTGTAGTTGCCCAATTGTGGCAGTAGTATATACCCCGAAAAGCAACTCGAATGCCAACAGAAGTAGGAACGTCGCTCATCACGGGTTCATTATGGTCGAACCATAGCCTGTCTCTTATACACATCTGACGCTGCCGACGAGGAGCGTGGGGTGGTGGGGGGGGGGGGGGGGGGGGGGGGGGGGGGGGGGGGGGGGGGGGGGGGGGGGGGGGGGGGGGGGGGGGGGGGGGGG
>JBKPBA010000282.1:0-2832 GCA_046726675.1 Chloroflexota bacterium | reverse complement strand
TGCGACGCGCTGGACACATGCGCGATGCACGGGATGCTTACACACAGGCGCTCACGCTGTGTCTTAATGCGAGAGAGCGAGCTTTTCTGAATCGCCGGTTGGCGGAGGTTACGCAACGGCTGGAGACGGGGGATTTATGATTATATTCGTGGCAATACGCTGGTGGCGAATGCTCGAAGCCCATCGATATCATCTAGATCAAACCATTGCAGAATCAGTTCATCGGCGCCTACTCTTCCATAAGTATTGATCTGCTCGATAATCATGTCGGGAGTACCGACGATCGTACCGACCCTGCTCAATTCTTCGATTACCTTATCGAGGGATTTCCCGGCATATTGAGGGTTATCTCGACGCCAGCTTAAGCGACGATCCAGTTCGGCCATATCACGTCCAAAAGTCAGAGTCAGCATTACAGTGCGCTTGACTTCAGAGGGGTTTCGCCCGGCTGCACGCGACAATTGATCCAGAGTGACTGAGCGTTCCTCGAAAGCTTCTGGAGAGAGAAAGTTCCCGTTCCAGATGTCGGCGTAGCGTACGACGAGAGGCAACGTGCGTTTGGGACCGTTACCACCAATCATTATTTCAGGGCCTCGCGGGCGTTGAGGACGAGGTAATAATAGTGCCTCTCGTAACTGGAAGAATTTTCCCTGGTAGGTGACCGGTTCGTCACTGCTCAATAAGCGTGTGATGACCTCGAGTCCTTCCTCGAAGCGTGCCATGCGGGTCGGTATATCACCCAGATCATGACCAAATAAGCGATGTTCACGATCCTGCCAGCCTGCTCCAAGGCCAAGGATCATGCGCCCACCGCTGAGATCGTCCAGAGCCGCGGCCTGGCGAACTAGTAGTGTTGGATGCCGGAAGGATACTGGGGCGACTAATGGCCCAAAGTGGATATGCTGCGTATGATCCGCCAGGTAGGCGAGTGATACAACCATTTCGAGCGAATCCTTGTCCGGCGGTCGCGCATTTGTGAAGTGGTCGGAGCGGAAGAGTCCTGCGAAGCCCAGGTCTTCTACTTCTGTGACAAGTCGTTTCCAATATGGCCAGTTGAGGCCATTCTGGCCCTCAATTTGTATGGATATTGCTACCATGTACATAAACTCCTATTTTGCTTATTGCTTGCTACATCATTTGTAATATTGCCTTCCGCGCCAATCAATGCCTTTGCGTAGTAGTACACGCCAGGCCGACTGAGCCAGGATACATTCGAATAAGGAAGCTGCCAATGGGTAAGCGAATGCATAATACCAGGGTACCTTCAGTTCTTTGTCTATTGATATGTGATATGCAAGTAGCGGCCCTAACTCAAGAAGCGTTGCTGCGCCAATCTCAGAAGAAGTAATGACCTTTCCCCGAACTGGTCTTTGTCTGCTAATCCAGGCTACCAACGGCAGGAGAAAAGGCACAATTGCGACCATAGGCAACCCGATCAGTTGTAATACAACAAAAGCAACACCACCCCGACTGCCCAAAAAGGCATTTTTGCGCCATCCTCGCCACGCCTCTCGCAGTCCACGATACATTTGTACATGCACCAGATCACGTCCATCCTCGAGCTTGAGGCGGAATCCTTGCTGCTTTACCGTGTAAGCGAGATCGCGGTCGTCCAGCAGCGTATTACGTAGTTCTGGCCGTGCGTAACCACCCAGAATGTCATAGACAACACGGCGAATTAGAATGAACTGTCCATTTGCAAGAGCAATTGAACTCAGAGGATCATTGACCTTCTTGATGGGATACATCATGGAGATGCCAAGATAGGCCATAGGCATCATCACCTTTTCCCAGAAACCCGGGAGCTCCTGTCCTGACCCCAGAGAGTACAAATCACTGCCGGTATTTAGCGCTGAAGTCAGAGCGCATTGCAGTGCATTGGGAGCATGCCAGGTATCAGCATCGGTGAATAACAACCATTCTCCATGGGATTCCTGTACGCCTGCGTGGATCGCGTGGGGTTTGCCTGCCCAGCCTTCGGGCAATTCGTCACGCAAGCGCTGCACCCACAGACGATTACCCTGGGGATGTGTTTGTATGATATTGTCAAGAATGTGGGGAGTGTCATCTGTCGAACCATCATCGACAACGATGACTTCATAGTTCGCATAGTTCTGTTCCAGGAGCGACTCGACACAGCGCCGGATATTGCGTTCCTCATTGCGCGCAGGCACAATAATGGAGACCAGGGGAGTGTTTGTAGACTGCTCAGGCTTTTCAGGTTTGGGCGGTGACTTCTTGACGCGGTCTTCTTTGGCCGGTGTACTGCGCAGCCATAGTACGAGATAAAACCCAACCACGCCGATGACATGTGACCATAGGAGAAAGCGCGACAGAGTTTTTAACCAGTTGTGTTTTTTCATCATTCTTACTCTTTTGCATGTGTTTTTTCTATTATACCAAGAGGGAGTTGAGTCAACAAATGACGGCTGGTATCCACTCATAAAGGGTTCCTCCGAAAATCGGGGTCGGGTAGCTCCTCCATCAAGGGCGACGCCGGCACTTATCCGTCTTGCCAACGCTGCTGCGCAGCTACCCTCCGGGTCAGGCAAGACGAAAGGAGAAGCGTCCCCACCCCTCTCAGCACCACTCCCGCCCCTACGCGACCTGAAAATCTTAAGGGCTATTACTTCTTTTTAGCTGAAAAATTGTGTATACTTCTCCTGGGGGAACCAGCTATTCATTTTAAGCCATCCACGTATCGTTGTGCTTTGTAGTGTTCGTTCTTGCCTGAAATTCATTGCTCAACCTCAACCTCTAATTTGCCATCCTGTATGCGTCTTAACAGATGGGAACCAGGAACATTTACGTTAACCGGGAAAACCCTTATGG
>JBKPBA010000281.1:0-4548 GCA_046726675.1 Chloroflexota bacterium | reverse complement strand
TGCCTGCTGACATTGCCTTACTAGAACATTGTTGGGAACACCGAACAACACTACACCAGAAGGCAGTAGAGGCCGGGTTGACGAAAGCTGTAGATTTTGTAGCGCGGCACATCGCACACCAGACTGTGGGTATTGCCTTTGGCGGCGGCGGCGCAAGAGGATTCGCGCATTTGGGAGTTCTGGAGCGCCTGCTACAGTATGGTATTCCTCTCGATTATATCGCAGCATGCAGCAGTGGCATTATAGCGCCTGGGATGCATCTTATAGGCAAGTCTACTGCTGAAAGCGAGGAGATTTTTCTGGAAATCCAACGTCATATCGTACAGTGGAGTTTCCCTCGTACTTCTATCTTCTCGAACAAGGGTATGAAGCGCTTGCTTCGCGAATACTGTGGAGATTTACGCTTTGAGGACCTGCTCACACCTTTCGCGACTGTCGCTGTTGACCTTTCAATGCGTGCTGGTGTGGTGCTGGATCGTGGATTACTCTGGCAAGCTGCATTAGCCAGCGTATCGCTGCCAGGGATTTTCCCACCTGTACTGGTAGGTGATCATATCCTGATGGACGCAGGCATGCATGATCCAGTACCAGTACGTCTTGTAAGAAAGATGGGAGCAGATATTCTGATCGCATCAGAACTAGGCGGGCAGGAACCTCCCGCTTTGGAGAGCGCAACGCCCTGGTTAGAAGAGTCATCATATAAAGATCTAAAATCAGTCAGGTCACCGCACATCATTGATTTATTGCTGCGGACCTATGACCTGGCAATGGCAACGATTGGAATGCATAGCATTCGCGAGGCAGATGTTGTTATACGTCCAAGGTTGCACCGGGTTTCGTTACGGCAATTTTCTGAAGGGCGCAAGTTTGTAGCAGCCGGAAGAGAGGCGGTGGAGCAATCACTTCCGCAATTAAGAAAACTATTGCCATGGTTGACGTAGAAATTTAACCTCCCGCTCTTTTCACCTTATATCCCATTTCGCTCAGCTTAGCCTGTACTTTTTCGCAATGGTCACCCTGAATCTCGATCACTCCATCTTTGACTGTGCCACCGGAACCACAGAGTTTCTTTAGTTGCTGCGCAAGCTTTGTTATTGTCTCATTGTTACCTGGAACTCCAGTAATCACAGTCACGGTCTTTCCCCCACGATGCTTGCGATCGAGCATGATGCGTACGATGCCATCGCTTTTTTTCGGTGCAGATGGCTGATCACAATAGCATAGTTTGTATGGTTGTCCGCATGTGGGACAGGTATTTACTCGACCACCATCAGTAGAATATACCAGTCGATCCGGCATACGAGATTCCTTTCTTCTCTTCACATTGCGACATGATCACAATTCAAGCAATTGTATCATACGCAGAAAACCACAGGAGGGAAGATCCCTATTGGGATTATAAGTGATATCTAGCTCCTGTTTTTAAAGAGCATTCCCCAGAAATTCAGCCTGACACGAATCTAATTTTTCAAACGTCTATACTTATAGGTACTTCAATCAGGCCAAAGATCTAAGGGGTACACTATGCTTGATCTTCAAGAACCCATTTCAGAGCGTTATCACCTTCAACAACGTTTGCATCATGGCTTCATGTCAGATGTTTACCTTGCTTACGATCAACACCTACAGTGTGATGTAGTAATTAAACTGGTTTGCAACAATCAAACTGAATCAAGGCTGCGTCTACAGAGTGAAATACAAACCTTGAATACCCTCTTGCATGACCACATTTTGCCAATTCTGGACCATGGAGCATACGATACATATCACTACCTGGTCATGCCTTATATGAAACAGGGGACACTCCTCGAGCGCATCTCAAAAGGAAGGTTGAGGGAGGAAGAAGCTGGAAGTATTCTCGCCCAGGTTACAAGCGCATTACAGTTTGCGCACGATCATGGCATCGTCCACCGCGATATCAAACCCTCAAATATTTTGCTTGATAGCGATAACGACCACTATGTCTATCTCGCAGATTTTGGTCTCGCGAAAGCAATGGATAAAGGAAGCGATCTCACACAAACAGGGTTCTTGATAGGCACTCCTGAATATATGGCTCCTGAACTGATAGATAAGCCTGAAAGTGTAAGCAGTGATATATATTCTCTGGGTATTTTGCTCTACCATATGCTAACTGGACGGCCCCCATTTAGGGGCAATTCGCCTCTAGCTGTGTTGTGGAAACATTTACGTGAACTGCCCGTACCCCCATCTCATCTCAATCCTGCCATTACTCTACCTGTTGAGCAGGTAATTTTGCGCGCGCTGCATAAAGATCCACAGCAGCGTTTTCCAGGTGCAAAGGCATTGGCCCAGGCATACACAAATGCTCTTCAGTCATCTCAGCAAACTAAAGCTTCTCTTATGCTCACTATTTTTGAACCCGCACCTGCACAAATAACTCTCAAGAAGGTAGATCGGAAGATATTACCGGCTGCTCCACCGCAAGCGGCTTCAATACCCTTGTGGCGAAATCATCGCCATAATATGCAAAGGGCTATTGTTAGCCTCGCACTAATGGCAATGTTCATCATTCCCCTTTCATTGGGTTTCTTACTCGGTAGAGAAAGGACTCAGGTACCCGTGGCTTTTAGTGCTAGCACGCAGTTTGCTTCGGTTCTTCACCAGCCAACTCAAACAACTCCAACGGTCCATCCTTCAAGTGGGAAGGCAATTCCGCAACAGTTAGCGCCTTCTTCTCCCTATCCCAAGCATCAGCATCAGCATCAACATCATCACAAGCATGGGAACGACAATGCAAACGAAATTGAAGCTTAACAGGCACTTTTTCAGAGCATGTCGTTTCGTCTCAAGTTGAGATATAATGATTGCGGTGAACATATTGACATGCATAATCAAGGATTGTAGTTTATGCCCGGTTTAGAAGGGATCAAATTAGGCCGTTATCGCCTTCAACAACGCCTGGGCGAGGGTGGAATGTCGGAAGTCTATCTCGCCTATGATGAACTCATGCATCGTGACATAGCCATCAAGGTCATGAGTAGTAGCAACGTAGACTATATCGAGCGATTCCAGCGCGAAGCAGAAGCTGCTGGCAATTTACATCACAACCATATTCTTCCCGCTTTCGATTATGGCCAGCAGAACCCCTGGCATTACCTGGTAATGCCTTACATTGAACATGGCTCTTTAAACGACCTATTGGATGCAGGCCCTTTGACGCTAGAACATGCGGGAGAAATGCTTTCGCAAATCGCCAGTGCCTTACAATGTGCTCATAAGCATGGTATTCTGCATCGAGATATCAAGCCCTCGAATATCCTCTTGAGCGATGATCACTATGCATACCTGGCGGATTTTGGTCTTGCTAAGGCAATAGATGGAAGCGGCAGCGTTACACATACAGGCGTGTTGATGGGCACTCCTGAATATATGGCTCCTGAACTTGCCGATGGCCATGCTTCCATCAGTAGTGACTTGTACGCGCTGGGCATATTGCTCTACCAGATGGTCACCGGACAACTACCATTCACAGGTGATACACCCCTGGCTGTTTATATGAGGCAGATGCACGAACTACCAGTACCCCCTTCGCGTCTCAATCCTGCTATTTCTCAAGATGTCGACCAGGTCATACTGCGTGCATTGGCCAAAGATCCTCGCCGCCGCTTCCAGACACCAGATGATCTGGCACAAGCCTACCTAAAATCGGTGAATACTAGAGCTACCCTGCTGGATGTCGTCTCATCCAATGCTGCAAGAGTCGCTGTAAGCGATACTGGTGAGATGCCTCCTCTCTATAAGATGACAGGCGTTGCTGAGAGCGAAGCAGGCCACGATTCAAGGTATGCCCTGGCAGGACCATCCTTTAATGATATGCAAGCCCCTTATGCTGAATCTGTTGTTGCTTCAGCTTCATTAGAAGCTGCTCACGAAGACAAGCTTGTTCTTCCAGCATACCAATTGCAAGCCACCTTAGTGACTCCAGACTCAATTGATAAAACCATTATCCAGCACTCCAGCAGTCTACCGCCCCACTCTCCCATAAGCGGACCCGTAAGTCCCCCAAAAATTCATGATGAGCGTTATAACCGAAATTTATTCAAGGTTACAGGTCTCATGGGCATTAGTTTTTTGCTCATTATCATGTCGGTCATTCTTTTCGGTGTCTTCGCTTACACCAGCAACAGGCAGGCAGAGCGAAATAGAGCATTGACGGCGCAGGCTATCAGCACGCATCAACCCATTAAGAAAAACGGCGAACAAACGAAAGGTACCCATATACCACGAGCAACCGTCATCCCGCTTTCACCCCAGCAAGCAGCCATTGCAACTGCCAGGGCAATCACCTATACCTCTCCCGCCTTTGCAGATGACCTGAGCACAGAATTTATCAGCGACTGGTACGTAGATTATACAAACTGCACCTTTACCGATGGTACTTATCATGCCATAGTGAAACAAGCCAATGCCTTTCAGACATGTAAATCAAGCTTCTTATCCTATGACAATGCAGCCTTGCAAGTGGATGTGTCCCTGCTTTCAGGTAGTGAAACTGGCTTGATCTTACGCGCTACCGATCAGCAG
>JBKPBA010000280.1:0-7642 GCA_046726675.1 Chloroflexota bacterium | reverse complement strand
CAAATATGTCGCGCGGCTAATCTGGCCGCTACTTTCTGAAAGATCATATAAACGAAGACCATGATGCGGATTCACCCAAACAAACACGACGGTTGCGTTAGGAACAACGGAGCGAACAGCATCGGCAATTACCGCACGCTCAGTACGAGAAAATGCCTTTGTCAGGTGAATATGTACCCAACTCAGATTTCCTCTATTTTCACCTCGATAAGCTGCTATTGAATTTTTGACAAGTTCGCTGTAGTGATGCAATCTCTCAATGAAAGGAAAGGCCATGCTATCCCCTTGATAGAATTGCCAGCGTCCGTAGGCGTCGAATACATTCACATATCCCATCATTCGATCTCTGCGTCCCCCAAATCGAGGCTGGCTGGATGATAGGCCGATGAAGAGATCAACGCCGCGGATAGCATCGTCAAGGACCCAGGGGACATTACCGGCTTTGGCATAGATGTTCAGCGCCAGATTGAGGTCGCGCCAGTCGGGGTTCTGAACAGTGGCTTCGTCGACCATCTGCGAGGCCAAACCCTCTCGAACAAGTACCCCTTTTACTCGGAAGTAGGGATGGCGCGGGCTACCGATGTTTCCCACCTTTGGTAGATAAACGAGCGCCACATCTGTTTCATCTCGGGCATCACTACGCACAAACTCACGTATCCGCTCCTCATAATCGCTCACATTAGAGCAGACAAGATGCTCCCGGATGACAAACTCGCTTCCAAATGTGCGCCGTGCGCCCTGGTAACGGAAAGCGCCCTTATTTAAACGGTCAACAAGACGTTCCATCAAAGCGGCGCGTTCAGTTGTACTGATTAAGACGAGCCGAAGCGGTGCGCCAGTCTTATCATAAGCTCCGAAACTGGTCAGGCCCATCAGAATATTTTGAGCGCGTTTTGAACTATCAATATGGTCAAAAGCGACGGCCGCTTCTTCAACATCCCTGCTGAGGATGAAGTGGGGTGGACGAAGAGTGGCGGGTACCGGATTCAGCCTGATGACGGTATTACCAGCGTCAATTGGAAACACCTGCTGCTCGATTTGCTCAACGAACTCCGTGCAGGCATCGAGTCTTGCCCGGGGGGACATTCGCAACCGTTAAGAAGGAGAGCTGTTTGACAGTACGCTCAAGTTGCTGCGCATTCACGCCGAACAAGGACGCAATCTGTGCTATTTGTATCTTTGTAAGATAGGGAACGATATCTTGTCTTGCTACCTTTACTTCTTCACCGGTAGGCAGAGCGAGATGACATTCCTCACTACCTGCTTGTATCCACTTGCCTTCCTCCCAACCGTCCCCGTCCCGGCTGCGGAAGATAACACGCTGCGACGCATCCAAGGAGAAAGTTGTATGCAGCCTTTCCAGGAAAGCCAATGACATCACAGACCGTACAATGAGCCGGTGATCAAGGCAGAGCCAGTAGCAGTCGCCAAAATGCATAATACGCGGCCTGAAGGCAGGGTAGATACGCAGGGATTTCTTGTCGGGCGCGTAGTTTACTTTCGTATCGACGACCAAAGTAAACTTTTCCCGTACGGTGTAGCCAGCGCTTTGCAGCGCTTCCAGAAGAGTACTTTGGAGCGCCGTGCAGATATTGCGAGGAGAAGGCAACATAGACGCCGCCCCTGGAATGAACCTGAAGCTCCTTTTTTCTCGAATTCTCCCCTTGACGGTCTCGCGTGTCAGATAAAGTTCGGTGGGCATAGGATCCAGGGTAAGAAGATAAACATTAGCCCTCTCGGGGTAAGATTCAAAAGTAGGCACTGCGGGAGAGCGTATTAAATCTCTGGACATCGAACACCACCTTCTTCGCTCCCTTTAGAAAGCAACGTACAGAACAGGAGAACTCTTCGCGAGGCTGTTCCACCGATTATTATCCGGGAGAGCATAAATTGAAGCGACCAGGTGAACCGACACAAATTCAGCGAACGTGAGTTATGAAGAATAGCTTGTCTCCCTACCACGAAACTCTCCTCAAATTAGGAGACATCGTCGATTGATTTGGCCGATTGTAGCAGTTATTTATGATATTATCAATTGCAGAGAGCAGAATAGCCCATAATGGCCTCAGATATTTTAGAGAGTGGCAAAACGGGCAGGGTCATCATTATCAAAAACAACAATATTGTTCGCCTTTTTCCAAGATTGAAACTTTTGCAATACTCACAGTTTTGAGAACTTAATGGTCCCGGATCCCCACTGATGATTTCGCAAATTGCCCCTCATTATCAATAGAAGTCGAATTGCGAGGGAAAGGTCTTGTCTCATGTGCTACAATGTATTTGGATTATCACGGTTGAGGGGACTGCAAGTGGCTTGTGAGTATCTGGTGCATGAGCACTATGCTCAGTTACAACGACACTATCCCCGTTGAGGGGACTGCAAGGTATTGTTGGCAACCAGGATGGAGGCATCCCCTGTAGTTACAACGGTACCACCCCGCTTCAGGGGACTGCAAGCCTCTGTTTCCACAAGAGCGCCGCCAAGTAACGGTACCACCCCGCTTCAGGGGACTGCAAGACGAGCAGGTCAGTGTTATCCTGATCGATTATGAAGTTAGAATGGCACTATTCCGCTTCAGGGGATTGCAAGATGACCTGTAGTATGCTACATGGGAGAAGCTATCGAGATACAAAGATACCGCCGCGCTTTAGGGGACTGCAAGACCCACAACAGCAAGTGCCTTCTTACGAGAGGCAAAAATGGCATGAAGCCTCTTCTGGTGAGCCTTTACCGGCAAAAATCGATGCACGAGCAAACGTAGCGGTATGCACTTGCACACGTAGTTTATTTGTTATTGAGAATTCTATCGTAACCCCGGAATATACAAAATTCCATGCTATCTGTTAACAGCCAAAGATTCCTACCACCGACGCGCTTGAGACTTGCCGTTGTCTACACACCAGCCATCTTCGTAATATCACGAAAAACATTTTGCCGCAGCATCCAATTATCCACAACTTATCCACGCTTCTGATTTCAGGCCGACCCCTTCCTCACAGCGATGCCGATATATGCGCTTATCGAGGTTGTTGAGGTGTTTACATGAATATGCTGCCGATAAGTTGCAAGCGATTGAGCATTTCTCTCTTACGTGGCAATACCAATAACCTCTGTTACTGCCCGATCATCATCTCCAGTTCGATCTCATCATGTATGGGTATCTGGTCGTTGCCGATCAAGGGGATGCCCGGCTTCAGCTGCCAAGCTTTGGCCCAAAAAGCCCCTTGTTCAACTTTACGCTAAAACGACCAGGCTTCGCGGTTGTGGAAACAAGTGCAGGAAGCCCTGGCACACATCACGAGCTCGCGGATGCTCTCGTCGTAAGCGGACGCGGACCACTCCCTCCTGTTCAGTCAGCTTGACGCGCCCTGGTACGGCCCACACTTGCCCGATCAGCCGCACGATCCCGTACTCACGCAGTCGTGGCGCATGCTGAGCCAGCCAGGATCGTGCCCAGATCAGGATATTATGGGCCAATTTGACGAGCAGCACCACCAGCTTTTGCGCGGGCAGCAGATGTTTGCGGATCGCCGCCAGTCCTAGGCCATGTTTATCGCCCTTGAGATCAGCTTCCATGCCAGCCCGCCCATCATAGTGCTCGACCACTCCGGTCATCCTGAGACCGGTGCGACTGCTGAAGACCACGGCATGATAATAGCCGCTGGCGTATACCTTGGACGGCGTGCGAACCGCGTATTGGGCCAGCGGGCGCACAACCGCCACAGGCTCAGGCACCTCGGCCACCTCTCGGCCGGGACTGGAGGTGGGCTGCCAGGCACTGATGCCACGCACCAGCTTGCGCACGCGTCCGGCCGATTTGAACTTGCCGGTCACCTGGTAGCCGCGCTCCAGCAGCCAGGTGATAATCGGTTCACTGCCCCTCAGCCTCTAGCCACTAACGAGGCGAATCTCGGTTCGTCCGCGCTTCTTGCGAGCGTCGGCATCCTCTCCACCCAGGTCGAGTCGGCTCTCCATCCCACAGATCGCTTCCTGGAGAATGGGAAGACTCTCCACTCGGCGACCCGTGATGACGGTTTCCCACACGATCTCCTGCGTGTCGGCAACTCGCACCCGTACCAGTTTGCGTCCCGTCTTGGAGCGCGAGCGTCCCATGTAGCCCCATCTACCGGCGCTCAGATCCTTCAGCCTGCTTGCTCGCCGGTAAAGGAGATAGATCCACGTCCAGGACTAAGAAGTCGCGCGTGAATTCGTGCTGCCGACTCTGACTGTACGAGCCAAACAGCTCGTCTAGGGCCACCTGAACGTCGGCCACATCCTGTTCGGTGGCCGCATTCAGCGTGTCCGCAATGCAGGACTGTTCGGCGCAGCCCGGCAGTCCAAAGGCAGCCATGAGTGCAGGATCATGTCGGAGCGCGATGTCCGTGTGGCTGACGGCTTTGGCACCTGCCAGCACTGCCACCAGGAACATCTCTAGCTTTTGCACCAGCGTGTATGTGAGTACTTTTTGTCTGATCTTCACGTGCGCTTCCAACGGCTGAAAAAAGCCATTCCGACGAAGCTGGACTCCGAGCAGGCACAGGCTGGCATGCTCACTCTCCTTCCACACGTGTCTTGTGGCAGATGTTTTACGGTATTGCATGAGGGAACCTCCTTGTTCAGCTAAGAAGAGTATGTGTCTCTCTTTAGTCCGTCTAATGAGGTTCCTATTGACTACCTCTCACTCACACAGAATAGTCACATCCCCGCCTTTTTGGGCCAAAGCTTGGCAGCTGGCGAGCGGCATCGATGGCATGGCGATGAACCGCAACGAGGGTGAAGCCGCGCTTTTGGTAGAAGCGCAGCGCATCCAGATTATCATTCGTTGTAATCAGCCAGGGCCGCTTGCAGCCAGCCTCCCGCGCCGCCTGCGCGACGGCCTGAATCAGCAAGGTGCCGATGCCGATCGCCGGCTTGGTGCTATTGATCGTCACGATCTCGCAGTTCTCATCTTCAAGAGAGTATGTGAGCAGTCCCACCCGGTTCCCTTTCAGGATGGCGACGAAGCCGGGCAGCGTCTGTGGATAATAGACCTTGCCGTGAGCGACGACGATAGTATCGCCCCAGTGTTTGATGATCGCCTGCCGTACCCATGCGCTGTCTTCGGTGGTCAGTGGTCTCAGCTGCAGAGGAAGGCTTTCGATGGGCCTGTGGGGATGCCTATTGTAGGTGTAGATGGCCTCGGCCTGGATGTGCAGGTAGACACCCTCGCCCCACTCGCCAGTCTTTGTCTGGGTGGATGCGTACAACAAGTTCTCCAGCGCGTCAAAATCCTCGCTGTCGGGTGAAATAATGGTCGCGTAGCCATGCACGAGGATCGCCAGTTCGTTTTCACGAAACAGCGTCAGGCTGACGGCGGGCTGCTTCATGACGTGGCGCGTTCGCGCGGCAGTGGCAACGGTCGGAATGTAGATATCACCTCGGTAGAGCAGTGAGCCGATCGGGGCAATACCTGGCTCGCCTCTCATCGTGACCGTTGTCAGCGCGACAGTTTGCACGTCCTGCCAGCAATCGATCAACTGCTGAGCGGTGAGCGAGTGTTCCGGCATTCGAAACGAGCGGCGCAGGAAAGCTCCTGCCCGCTCGATGCTGGGTCTAAAAGCGCCTGCAAGCGCTCGATGTCTTCCGGTGTTTCTCTCATATCCTCTAGTATATGTCAGAGATCAAGTGGTCCATATTCAGATTCGTGAAGCAGCTTTGGCTCATCCTTACAAGAAGTAAGTCTGTTTGGAGGGCTTTTCCTCACCTTTCACTGGCAAATTTTCTCCTGTGTGGGAGAAATGTCGCTGATCCTATTGCTTTTTAAGCAAGCCCACTTCTTTTGGAAGTGAGTCAATTTTATTGTCGCTCAACAAACCTCGGCTTTTGGTTAGAAGTGAGCAATAAGGACCTCTTCTGACCGCTTTCTGTGGTAGACTTACTGGTGGTTAAGCATGTTGTGCCGACTAGAGCAGGGGCATTGCCAGAAGGCGATGGGGTGCTCCATCGAACGTTGAGCCTCTGATGATGAAAGAGGGCTATCGATGAAGACACCTGTACCTGGTTCAACGTGTGAAACAGGGGGCGAAACGATGGTAATGAAAGAAACACGCGTCATTTCGCGTACCGTGGCCCGTCGGTTGGCCGTTGAGGCTCAGGGTCTGGCGGGACCGCGTCCTCGTGCTGACACCGAAGGCGTTATGAAGGTCGTTAGTCGGCTCGGGTGCCTGCAACTTGATCCCATCAACATCGTCGCTCGCAGTCATCTGCTCGTGCTGTGGAGTCGCCTGGGATCCTATGATCAAGAACTCCTGGACCTCTTGCTCTGGCAGGAGCGTCGACTCTTCGAATACTGGGCGCATGCGGCTTCGATTGTGTTGACGCAGGATTACCCCATCCATCAGATGCGGATGCGTTCCTACGGCAAGGGGTCCGACGCCTGGTCGCAGCAAGTCAGCGCCTGGATGCAGCAGAATGAGACGCTACGCATCTCCATCCTCAGCGCGCTGCAGCAGCGAGGTCCCTTGCGCTCTCGGGATTTCGAAGATCCGGTCCAGGTTACCTGGCGGTCTTCTGGGTGGACAGATGGCCGCACAGTGGGTAGAATGCTCGACTTCATCTGGGCCCAAGGGCACATCCTGGTCAGCAAGCGCGTAGGCACACAAAAGTGGTGGGATCTGGCAGAACGCTGCCTACCACCGGCCTTGATCTCACAGGAGCCGCTTGCCGAGGACGAGGTGGTGTGTGCTGCTGCCCAAAAGGCATTGCTCGCCCTGGGTGTGGCGACTGCACGGGATATCACCGAGCACTTCACTCGCTACAACTACCCTGGCCTCACTGAAGTGGTGGCTCACCTGGAAGCCATAGGACGCATCCTGCGGGTTCGCGTCCAGGAGCAGAGCAAGGACCTAGCGGGCACCTGGTTCGTGCATGCTGAATGGCTCCCTGTTTTGGATCGGTTGGAGCAGCAAACATGGGAACCCAGGACAACGCTGCTCTCTCCCTTCGACAATCTGATCTGTGATCGCAAGCGAACAGCCCGCCTCTTCGACTTTATCTACCAGAGCGAGATCTACACTCCCAAAGATAAACGTCGGTTCGGGTACTACGTCATGCCCATCCTGTCGGGAGATCAACTCATTGGCCGGATCGATCCCATGTTTGATCGTGCGCGCAAGCAATTAACGATCAACGCAGTTTATGCCGAACCCGCTACCTCGATCTCGAGAGAGACTGGGCAAGCGATAGCAGTGGCCATCGAGGAACTGGCAGCGTTTCTCGGCGCATCAACGATCAGTTACAGCCACCTGAAACCTGAGGGCTGGAAACGGATCCTCACCTAAAGATCAACCCATGATAGCTACTCTTGATGCACTTTTTACCGAACATCCTTTTCCCACCACCTAAGGGTCTGAGTTACGAATTGAGTTAAACATTACAAGATGAGATTGAACTCTACATATCAAAGTATTGAGGAACGTTGGTATGATGATCCCAGTAACAGCCGCAAAGATCGATTATGGGGAGTCAGAAAAGGTGGTGTCAGGAACGTTCGCGAAGTTGCTCTTCCGAGCGTGTGCATGCTTTGCTGACGGTACCGTCAGCAAAGCATGCACACGCTCGACAAGCAGCGGGATTGCTACTCTGCTGACGTTGCGAACAGCG
>JBKPBA010000279.1:0-3800 GCA_046726675.1 Chloroflexota bacterium | reverse complement strand
GGCAGGCTTTCTGCCAATACTGCTCATACAGGTCAAGGTCGCCTGCGTGGTATAATTGATCTAACTCCTGTAAGAAGATGTAAATGTGGGGCATGGTGGTGTCCTTTCGTGAGTCTACTGAAATGACCATCGAAAAAAGTATTTTTCTGACAGTGGGAACGGATTTGCACTCGCTCCAGCCATTGGTCGTTGTGTAGCAGATCAAATCAATGGCCTGTCAACTCCAGAGTTAGAAGAATTAAATCCCTCTCGTATTGCAACCTTTACACCTGAGTCAATCGAAGCGTTTAGCGCTGAGGCAACCAGAGATGATTTCCTTAACTCATCGTCGAGGTGAATGAAAACGTTGACACCTTTGAGCTTTTTTGACATAATTTCATTAGCGACCGCCCCAGAAGATTTATTTCAAATTACGGTTCAAGTGAGAAAAATATCATGCAGCAACTGCCTACAAAAGAGGAAACCGAACGAGAATACCTTGAGGGATATACACGTGTAATGCAATTTGCCGAATACGCTCATACCAGAAGGTGGCGATTAAGTGATCGGCAACTTGTTCATGAGATTGTACAACACGAACGAGCAGCCCAAATACGAGAAAAAAGCTCGTTACCAATTGTCGGACCAAGAATCCGCTCTGCAGCTTACAACCGCGGACAGGCCGATGCCTTACGAGATATTTTGCAAAAGCAACGAGAGAAGGCTTAAGGCATGAGTAAAATTTCCCCGTCATTAAAGTAGTAAAAAGATAAGAAAATAGATATAGATATGGAACTATTATCAGAGTCCCAAGGGACCTATACCGGCCCTAAGCCAGGTTCACCCGAACAAATTCGGGCAATTACCGCAGAGTTGCGGCGCCTTTACCCTGATGCAAAATGTTCACTCGATTTCTCAAATCCACTTGAATTACTGATTGCTACCCAGCTTTCAGCACAGTGTACAGATGAACGTGTAAATATTGTCGCTCGTGATCTTTTTCAAAAATATCGCAGCGCTGAAGATTATGCGACAGTTAGCCAGGAGGAGTTAGAACAGGATATTCGATCAACTGGCTTTTATCGAAACAAGGCCAAAAATATACGTGCGGCATGTCAACTTCTCATTACAAATTACGATGGAGAAGTACCAGGTACAATGGCAGATTTGCTCACCCTTCCAGGCGTAGCTCGCAAGACAGCAAATGTTATATTAGGTAACACCTTTGGCATTATTGAAGGATTCGTTGTCGATACGCATATTGGTCGAGTTGCTCGCCGTTTTGGTTGGACGAAAAATGAAGATCCGGTAAAAGTGGAACAAGACTTGATGCGACTGGTACCACGTCAAGATTGGCTCAATCTTTCGCACTTGATGATCTTTCATGGAAGGGCTATTTGTCAGGCCCGAAAACCACTCTGTGAGCAATGCTCACTGGCAAAGCTTTGTCCATCAGCTTTCAAGGCAACAAAATAGCTTCCCAACTCCCTTATTTTCCTTTGTACATTTAGACCCGCACCAACAGGGCAGCGGGTAGATTCTCCACAGAGTAGCTTTTTGAGTTTGTGGTTTCGCCATCCATCTGTACATTTACGGAGAGTTGACTTTCGATAGAAATTGATTTAGCCAAATAAAACGTGACTTCCGGTAGCCCTATATGTTCACCTTTCTTGACGATTGGCAACAATTTTAGCGCTCGTAGCAGTGGGGTATATTCAATCGTGCAGACATCAAATAACCCATCAGCATGATCGGCTTTCGGATTAATCCGAAAGCCTGCGCCATATGTTGGGCCATTTGTTACAGCGATCAATACAAAACGTTTGCTTTGTATTTTATTGGTTGATCCATCCCTACCATCCAACTGAAAAGAAAGCCAGGGACAATTGTGGTATCCCAACAATAATTGTTTTATGGTAGTAGCATAGTAAAGTCGTGCGCCACTCATAAACGGAATATTCTTCATACGATCTGCTGCAACAGCAATATCAGCATCCAGACCTACACTGAATGAGTTAGCAAAATAGCGGCCATTGACAACGCCTGCATCAACTTCGATGAGTTGCCCATTAAATGACTTCTCAATTGCATCAGCAGGATCCCGGGGTAATTTAAGAGTATTCCAGGCAAAGTCATTGCCTGAACCCGCGCCAACAATACCAAGAGGAACACGCGATCCTGAACAAAGGATACCATTGACTGCCTCGTGGACAGATCCATCTCCACCTACAATAATCACCGGGCGACCTTCTTTGGCAGCAATCATTGCAAGTTCTTTTGCCTCTCCCTGCTTCGTGGTTTCAACATATCTTGCTTGTTCACGTTGCGCTCGGTCCTGCACTATAGCACGATAGTTGTCCATTTTGCCGCGATTTGCAGCAAGATTGAGAATAACGAGAGGATTACATGAACGGGCTAGAAAGCCCTGGTCATTCATGCCAGGGATGAATAGCCGTTCCTTGTTTCAGAGCGGGGCACTGGGGTTCTAGCCGCTTGGCATACAGCCAAATTAGCTGTAAAATAGCTGTAAGCAAGAAGAAAAAATAACAAAAGCGCTCTCTATCCGGTTTCCCGTTCAACTCTTGGAACAGATGAAAGAGATTGCAAAACGCAATAATCGCTCTCTCAATGGAGAAATCTTGACCGCGATAGAAGAGCATGTCAAGCGGCAAAAGACAAAGGGATAAACATGCTGATCTTTGAGTACAAGCTAGATGGCTCCAAAGCGCAATACGCGGCTCTGGATGAAGCTATCAGAATAGTCCAATTCATCCGAAACAAGTGCTTGCGTGTGTGGATGGACGAGCGCGGCATCTCCAAGAATGACTTGCAGTGCTATTGTGCGGTACTCGCGAAAGATTATCCCTTTGCTACCCACCTCAACTCACAGGCACGCCAGGCCTCAGCAGATCGCGCCTGGTGTGCGATCTCCCGCTTCTCTGACAACTGCAAGACCCATAAGCCAGGCAAGAAGGGCTATCCCAAGTTTCAGCACGATAACCGGAGCGTGGAGTACAAGCAAACAGGCTGGAAGTTAGAACCTGATGGGAAGCACATCACCCTCACCGATGGGTGTGCTATTGGATGTTTGCGGCTGGTAGGCAACCCGAAGCAGAAGATTGCGGCATTCCCTCTTGATCAGATCAAGCGAGTACGCATTGTACATCGGGCTGATGGCTACTCTGTGCAGTTTGGTGTCAAGGCAGAGCGTGCCATTGTGCATCAGCCTACAGGAAAGCAAGTAGGCATTGAGGTAGGACTGCAAGCCTACTATACCGACTCTGATGGCAACACCGTAGACAACCCTCGTCAGTATCGCAAAGCCGAACAGAAGTTGAAACGGTTGCAGCGTCAAGTATCACGCAAGCAGAAGAAGTCAGCCAATCGCAAGAAAGCCAGGAAACACCTGGCGAGAACGCATCTCCAAGTGCACCGGCAGCGTGAAGACTTTGCCCGCAAAACGGCAAGCACGCTCGTCTCATCTCACGATTTGATTGCCTATGAAGACTTACAGATACGCAACATGGTCAGGAACCATCATCTCGCCAAGAGCATGCACGATGCAGGATGGGGCACGTTCCTCTGCTGGGTGAAAGCCTATGGTGTCACGCACAACGTTCCTATCATGGCAGTCGCACCGCACTTCACCAGCCAGGAATGTAGCGCCTGTGGTGCTCTCGTGAAGCAGTCTCTGAGTGTGCGTACCCACATCTGCACCAGTTGTGGTGTGGTGTTGGATAGAGATCACAATGCAGCACTCAACATCCTGGCAAAGGCCTTAGTATGTACCCTGGGGCACAGGGAAACATCCGGTTCGCCGG
>JBKPBA010000278.1:0-3555 GCA_046726675.1 Chloroflexota bacterium | reverse complement strand
AGCCATGCCCAGGAAGGGCCGCCGTGCACATAGACGACCAATGGAGGTAGAGTACCACTACTGCTCTCAAGTGGTGGTGTAAAGAGTGCTTCAATACGCCAGCCATCTATACTTCGATAGCTGATGCGTTCGCTTGGAGATAGTGCAAAAGTTTCCTCAGCGATTGGATTAAGTCGTGTGAGGCGATTCAGATTGATGTCGGTGCCAGCATCCCCATTAATGATCTCGCCGAACCAGAGATCGTAAGGATGCTGTTGAGTAGCATGCATGGTAGCAAAGCAGCGTAAGTCAGAAGTCGTTGAGAGATGAGGCCAGAAAACATCCATCACAAAATCTTTTACAAGCGTTGTTGTGGTGCCATCGCTTTCGTTGAGGATGCCGATCTGTTGTGTAAGGCCGTCCCAACCTGTATAGAGCAATCGTTGACCATCACGAAACCAGCGACACCAGGCCGGGCTAAACGAGATACCAGGTGTCAGATTACGTGGTTCAGCGTCATTCTCGGTTAAGGAAAGAACAAATACATCTCCACCACCTTTACATGGATCGCTCCATTCACCGGAGATAAATGCTAAGCGTGTGCCATCAGGAGACCATGCAAGAGCGCTGGCCTGACGCGTCAGATGGGTTAGCTGGCGAACCGCTCCTCCACCGGCAGGGACAATACCAATCTGTCCACGATACCAGTCTGTGTCGTCAGGTCCTGTGGAGTAATAGAGGGCAAGTTGCTTGCTGTCCGGTGACCATGCGTACTCCCAAACATTCAGCCCATCGGGTGTGACGGGTTCTGGGATGTCATAGTCTGGACGGATGGTCCAAAGGCGTTGATGCCGATTAGGCGCAATTACCAGCGGATCACTTTTTGGTTCCTCACCATCTCGCGAGAGAAAAGCGACTCGTTTACCATCAGGTGACCATTCCAGGTCGCTTACTCCGTTTGGCATTGTGCAGACCTGCCTGGCCTCGCCACTGTTGGCTGACATCAAATAGAGCTTGGCCTTGTCTTTACTTCCCTCTCCCCTGCTTTTAGAGATGAAAGCAATTTGCTGGTTATCAGGTGACCAGCGTGGGCAACTATCATCTCCGGGTCCTTTCGTTAGTGGGTATGGTTCACCGCCAGGTGTATCAACTGCCCAGATGCGCCCTTGCCGCTTTGGCTGGTCAAAAACGGGCTCCATGACTACTAATACGACTCGTTGCCCGTCGGGCGAAAGATTCACATCTGCTGGCAAACGAAGGGTTTCCATGGCGCCTGGAGTAACGGGAACGCGGGTATATTGATCGCTTTGCATAACTGGCCTTTCACTCAAAAGGTGTGCTAGATATACGTTGCCAGGATAATGTTGAACCTGACCCCACGGTAGAATACCTGTTGAGTAGACTTCCGCTGGATGACCAGGACTTTGTAAAGCAGCACTGGGAGCAGTTTATCAAAGCTGATGCGCTTCCAGCCGTGTCAGTTGGTCCTGACTGGTATGAGAAATATCCGATCACAGAAGACGATCAGAACGTCCGTTCTGATCAATTTGTGTAGCGCGTTCAGCCAGGATTGTGTGGGGCAAACGTGCTACACTCTCTGGCCTAGCTTGTACTATAAGAGTATACCAGAACTGGAGAAAAAAATGAAACAACAGAAACGCCGCACGATTGGCGGCATGAACAACTGGTAGAATTACTCAAATCCCAATTCTGCCTGAGCTGCATCGGACTTTTGAACAGGATAACCTGGCGGCTATGCAATACTGGCTAACCCTGCTATATTGGCATGACCCGCATTATTCATGATAAAGATAACTCGTAACTACCCAGGTACTATGCAAGGCAGACAGGCATTGAAAGGCATGAAAGCAACAGAAGTATTGATCAGAATGTTGGTGTCTGAGCGAGTGGAAAAACAAATGCAAGCATAGTTAAGCTCAACAATAGCAAAACGTGCCCAAAAATACTGGCCTGTTGCGAGAGTCCAACCTGCCGCCCGACAAATAAAGTTATCGTCCCATGTTGATCGGCCTCTGCTTTTGATCGGGACAATCCTACGCCTGACAGCAGCACATGCTTCATTCAACCGCGCATTCAGCATGCAAAACTTCGATCACAAGCGCGGCCACCAATGCAGCATTGCATGCGCATACCATCCTACACATGATAGGCATGCAGCCCTATAGAGAGTGCTGGTGTGCTGGTCTGGTGCGTATGAGAAGCACGTCACAAAGTACTGTTTTTAGCATCACTACAACAGCATTTTGAGTGTTTGTTGAGCAGAGTTGCACAACACATCTCACACAAGAACATGCACAACACATCGTACATACGATGCAGTAGTATGCTTGTGCTTATTGTAGTATGTAGAATGTAGGATACCAATGTAGGGAGTATGAATTTATGTTCTCATAATATACAATAAGGAAGGCGAATATTGGCATACAGCAATAGGAAATTAAAACGTGAAAGAACTCTTTCAAGAAATCATACATGAACTGGGATCCGGTGAAATCGTGGCTCTGGCGACTATTGTCAAGCGCAAAGGCTCCGTTCCGCGTGAGGTGGGAGCGAAAATGCTTGTGCATCGCGGCGGTAAGATTAGCGGTACCGTCGGTGGTGGCTGTGGCGAGGCTGAAGTGTGGCGCAGTGCGCTAAACGTGATTGATACCAAACGTCCCACCATAGTCCAGGTTGATCTGACTGAAGAGATTGCAATGGAGAGCCAGGGTGTCTGTGGAGGTATCTTTGATGTGTTTGTCCAGCCATGGTATAACAACCTGATTACAGGACAGCCGAGCATGCAAGATCTCGCCAGCGCAAACAACGCTTCTCTGGAAGGGGAACGGGCAGTAGTGCTGGCTAGCATTATTGCCGCTGGTGGTGCATGGCGTCCCTGTATAGGCCAACAAATGCTTGTATATGAAAATGGTGAAACACTCGGCACTCTGATGCTTCCTGATGCCCCTGAAGGGCTTACTCTCCAGCTAATCGAATCAGCGCAAAAAGCCATTTCAATAGGCAAGCCGCATATTGAAAATATCCCTGGACTAGCTGAAGCCTGGGCGGAGATATTTATCGAACCATTTGTTCCCAATCCAGTATTGTTGATCGCGGGCGCAGGACATATTGCGGCGCCGCTTGCTTCGCTTGCTCATTTGATGAACTTCTCGGTGAGTGTGACCGATGATCGCGCATCATTTGCGAGCCGCGAGCGCTTCCCCACCGCCAAACAGTTGTTGGTAGGCGATATCGAATCCACTCTCAAAAACTATCCTATAACACCACGTACGCACATCGTACTGGTCACACGCGCTCACGCGCACGATGTCCAGGGGTTACGCGCTATTATCGATTCGCCAGCTGCCTACATTGGTATGATCGGTAGTCAGCGGCGCGTGTGGGCCGTCTTCAAATTGCTGCACGAAGAGGGTGTTCCCGCTGAGAAGTTGGCTCGTGTGCGTGCTCCTATTGGTCTGGATCTGGGAGGCAGCACTCCCGAAGAAATTGCCCTTTGCATCATGGCGGAGATTATTATGCGCCGTCATGGTGGGGCAGGCATAGCGATGTCTGAGC
>JBKPBA010000277.1:0-6410 GCA_046726675.1 Chloroflexota bacterium | reverse complement strand
TACGACTTCTAAGCCTGCTCGTTCAAGCCAATCTGCGATGAAACGTGCAATCTTTCCTTCCCCAGCTCCTCCTGGTACCAGGTCAGGATTGATAGAATCAACAGCTACCAGTTGTTGTAGAAGTTCAATGATTTCACTCATGCCTGTGTCTCCTTCCTGTTTAATGCTCTCCCCATAGAAGCATCTGGCCTGTCTGAGCGGCGGTGACGTTCTCTACTCATCTATTAAGTGTATGCCGTATCTTCAACGCAATTTGTAAAGAAAGTCTCAACTCCGGGTCCTCTAACGATCTACCCAGCAATTCCTCTATGCGTCCCAACCGGTACAGTAACGAGTTTCGATGTAAATGCATTGTCCGCGCTGTTTCGCTTAAGTTCCCGTTGCAGTGAAAGAAGCATTCTAAGGTCTCGATTAATGCGCTGTTGCTACGACTGTCAGCTTCACTCAAAGGGCCAAGCGTCTCTTGATAAAAATCTGACAGTTCTTCATGTCCGTAAAGATGGAAAAGTAGCCTGTAAATGCCAAGTCGGGCAAAATAGTGTATGTTGCCCTCGCCGAAAAGTCGTCGTCCGATCTCCAATGCTTGCTGCGCTTCACGATAGGATTTGGCTATTTGTTGTACATCTTTTGCAACGCGTCCGATGCCCGTCGTAAAGATGGGTAAGTTACCATTACCCATCGTACCCTGTTGTAATCTTGCTTGAACCCGATCTATACGTGTGAACATAGTTTTTTCAATTTCGTTTTCATCGACCCCATTACTCACATTGATGGGTAGAAGAGCTAACACACGTCGAGCTTCAAAGGATACCCAGCAAGCAGGCCAAATACGTTGTAATTCGTCGCGAATTCTTTTACTCCATTGAGCCTGAAAACTGCTGGTTGGATATTCAGGTTCATTTTGTGCAATTTCAAAAATAGCAACTATTTGTGGAACCAGGAGATCGTATCCAAGTAAACGGGCGCGTGTCAGTATTTCATCAGCTTGCTGATAATTGCCTTGCAAAACATCCATCAATGCTTCTGCTGAATAGCGGCTTTCAACCTCGCTGCGTTCACGCTCTCGTGCAAACTCTAGTGCAAGAATGGGCGTTACTTGACCTAGAATGAGTCTTTCAAGGTAGTCGAAATCAGTCTCCTTCCCGATTATCGAGAGATAGCCCACCTCTTCATGGCGTATTTGTATAGGAACTGTGATGCGCTTTAAGCCTTTTCGCAAGAGATTCTCATCTGTAAGTGATGAAGGTAGTGCTTGAGTATCGCTGTCAGATGGAGCGGCCTGGCAACGTAGCTCTTGATCGGCGTCTTGCACGATTACCCATTTGTTACGAGTCAGGGCAAGGTGTTCACAAATGCCCTGCAATCCAGCGCCCTGTACGCTTAGTTGCATCAGTTGATGGGAGATCTCGGTAGCTTTACGTTCAATTTCACCCCGGAAGCTTACAATAAAGGTAATAACTTCACGCTCAATTTCTTCAAGGGGAACTGTTAATGGGAGTAGGATTAGCGGTAAGTGGAGTTGGTCGGCGAGAGATAGAGTTTCTTTTTCTAAACTTTCAAGTGAAGAAGCGGCTATTGCGATAGCTGCTACACCTTCTTTATGCAAACTTGTCAGCAGGTGTGGCAATGTTTCGTCAAGGCGACGCAATTGTGAGAGCGCAAGTAGAGCAAGTTCACCCCCACGCACGCGTTCAAATGCTGGAAGGCGCGCTCTCATACGAGTTGCCCATGTTACCCGGCGATCCAAACCTTTCCCTCCTGCTACAAGTTGCGCATCTCGTGGAATGAGCAAGGAGAGGATGTTACGTACAGATGCCGAAGAAATTGGGGATGTTGAACTATTCATCACTCATGCAAAAAGGGAAGCGCGGCGATTATCGCCGCGCTGTTGATGTGGCTGCGGTGCCACTGGCCTTCTGCGCTTTGCGCTTTTCTTCGTATTTTTTTGCTTTGATTCGATGCTTTCGCCATGCTACTCTTTTTGTTTTGTTCATACTGTTTTTCCTTTCAAATGCGATCAATGTAAGTTCTATTCTTCGGATTCAATGCCGCCCTCAAATTCGATTTCGGTCATTTCTTCGGGTTCGTCTCCGCCATCGTAGTATTCATCTTCATTGCTCAGATCTTCGTCTTCTTCACGGTCATAGCGTAGCAGACTTTCCTTGGTATAAGCACGGATAATATCTCCACCTCCCTGTGATGGGAAACTGACCTTGCCAAACATGGCTGGATGCTGATATTCTTCCCGGATAATTAAACGTACTTGTCCATTTTCCATGGCAAGAATGGCTGCTGCATAGCGATTACCACCCTCCATGAAGTTTATCAAGCGGTTAGCGAGACGTGGCTCAATCTGTCCGACATCTTCACCTGCGGCATTGCGCACAATTAGAGTATGTCCGCTTACATGCAGTTGAACTCTGTCGCCAACACCTACCTTAGCTAGAACGGAGGCTGGAGCGATGTTGATCAATTCAGTCATGCCAGTTTTACCAGTTTCTTCGATGAAGAGCCGTGGGTCAATGCGATCAGATCCAGTATGAATTTGCACAGGCTCCTCCTGTAAAAGTGAGAGCCGTTCCAGGTTCTTCTTTGCGATAGTGTTATCCGGGCTGTATTTCAGTGTTTGAGAGTAAGATTGACGTGCCTCAGCATATTGTCCAAGTTCGCTATATGCCTTGCCTAGACGATTATATGCATCTGGTTCAGCAGGGAATAGGTTCAGAATGTTCTTGTTCGTTATTACCGCTTCTTCCCATTGACTTGATAATGCCTGTTGAATAGCCAGGTCAGTCCACTGTTTCTTCAGCCGTGCTTTCTCTTCAGCCGATTGTGTTTGTGTCATCGATACCTCCTCAATCCACACTAGTTTATCACAGGGGAAATTTCGGGTGATACCCCGTTTCACAGCAAGTGGGCTTACGCCTCTTGCACCCCATTATCCGAAGCAGTCTATTGATTATACGCCCGGGATACATAGTGTAGTCAGCATATTATAGCGCAACCGCGCAACCCTGCAAGGACCAGGCAGTCGCCCGTTCAATACGCACTTTCACCAGATCACCAGGTTTAATAACTGCAGGTCCGATTCCATCTTCAGATACTTCCTCATCAGATTGCTGGAAGAACACCCATTTATTTGTACGGTTCCGCCCTTTCCATTGTTGGCGACCATGAGTATTGTTTATATCTTCAACCAGTATCTCTTCGACCTTGCCAATGAACTGCTGGTTAAGTTCCAGGGCAATGCCAGCCTGTACTTCTTCCACAGCGCGTAGACGACGTTTCTTTTCGGCTAAAGGTATATTGTCTTCCCAACGCGCAGCAACGGTTCCAGGACGTACTGAGTAGGCAGCTACATGCACTACGTCAAAGCGTATCTCTTCAAGCAGATCGAGAGTATGTTGGAACTCTTCCTCAGTTTCGCCACAGAAACCCACAATGATGTCAGTAGATAAGGAAACGTTTGGCCATAGTGCACGCAAGCGTGCAATGCGATGCCGGTACTCATCAACTGTGTAGCCGCGTTTCATGCGCTGTAGTGTGGCATCGTCTCCGGCTTGCACTGGTATATTGACATGCTCACAGACCTTTGTCAATGCTGCCATTCGTTCGATCATGCTATCGGTCATATGGCGGGGATAGGAGGTCATGAAACGAATACGTTCTAATCCATCGATCTCACTGAGATGACTCATGAGCACGGCAAGGTCAGGTTTATCTGGCAAATCCATGCCATAGGCTTCAACGGTTTGCCCCAACAGTGTTAATTCCTTAGCACCTTTCGCCACTAGAGTACTGGCTTCAGTAACTAATTCGTCGATAGGTCGGCTACGTTCGCGTCCTCTGCGATAGGGCACGATACAGTACGTACAAACTTTGTTGCAGCCAAGGATAATCGGAAGCCAGGCCGTTGGGCTGGCTTGTACTGGCTCGATCTTTGTTGGATAATGTGCAGTCCGCTCTCCTGGTTTAGGAGTAATCGCCATCGGAAGAACTGTATGCTTGCCTACAGTACTGGTCGAGGTGGCGAAGGTTGGTAGAATACGTTCGATAGGTTCTACAGTGATCACCTCATCAGGAGGCATGTATTCGATGTCGAGACAACCCGCGCCGGAGATGGGTGTCCAACGCTCTTCCAGAAAGCGAGGAAGGATATCGGCCTGCTCGACCTTCATGAACAGGTCGATATGTGGATAGCGTTTGCTCAGATCATCGATAGTCTTCTGATTACCAATCATGCAGCCCATCATTGCGACAAGCAGGTCACTGCGTTTCGCTTTGGCGCGTTTTAATTGGGCAAGCTGGTTGTGAGCTTTCTCCTCAGGCGCTTTGCGCACGCTACACGTATTGAGGATTACGAGGTTAGCCTGGTCCATACTGGTTTCTTCCCAACCCAGTTCATCGAGTATGGTTTGGATACGTTGGGAATCTGCCTGGTTCATCTGGCAGCCAACAGTCCAGATGTGATATTTCCCTCGCGCTATAGTGGCGGTCGTGGTCATCGCGTTGCCTCTCTACGAGCATGAATGGATAGTTTTATTGGCTAAGAGCCAGGTTATTTTTTGATACTACTAGAGACGGTATTATAACACTAAGTTAGGCGTATGTCATTAGTTTTTTGAGAGAACAAATGGAGTTACTCATGGTTCGGTCAAATAGTGACAACCTTTTGAAATTGCGATAAGCTTCCTGTATGACAGAACAGCTTACCATTACGACAGAACGAGTGGACGATATTCCGGTGTTGTTGGCACAGAGCGACAGAATGGGGATAGCAGACCTGCTGGATGCCTCCTTTCGGCCCCATGGCAATTGGGAGGGAACCAGCCTGGGCTTGACCACAACGATCTGGCTGACGCACATGGTGTCGGAGGGTGACCACCGGATGAATCAGGTGCAACCATGGGCAGCCACGCGGCTGCACACGCTGCAGAAGTGCAGCGGACAAACTGTACGCGAGCAGGAATGGAGCGATGATCGGTTGCGTATTGTGCTGGATGCCCTCAGTGATGACCAGAAGTGGCAGCGCTTCGAAACGGCCTTGAACCAGCGCATCGTGCGAGTGTACAAGCTGAAGCCTCAACGGGTGCGGGTCGATAGCACCACGGCGAGCGGGTATTGGACGGTAACAGAGGAGGGACTGTTCCAATTGGGCTCCAGTAAAGATCACCGTCCCGACCTGCCCCAACTGAAGGTGATGCTGTCGGCGCTGGATCCGTTGGGCTTGCCAGTGGCGACGCAGGTCGTGTCGGGGGAACGAGCCGACGATCAGCTGTATCTTCCCGCGATTGAGCAGGTGAGCGCCAGCCTGCATGAGCATGGACTGCTCTAGGTGGGCGATTGCAAGATGGCGGCGCTCTCCACGCGCGCGTTTGTGCAGGCCCAGCAGGACTACTATCTGTGTCCCTTGTCCAACAAGCAGCTGCCAGCTGCCGTCTTGGTAGCGTATTTGGAGCCGATCTGGGCAGGCACGCAAGCCTTGACGCCCATCTTCCGTGAACGGGAAGCCAGTCAGCCTGAACTGATGGCGGAAGGCTACGAACAGACGGTCACCGTCAGCGGCGAAGTGAAAGGAACGACTATCACCTGGACCGAAAGGCACCTGATCGTGCGGTCCGTAAAGCTCGCCAAAGCCGCGACAGAAGCGCTGCAAGCCCGCTTGGCCAGAGCACAAGTCGCGGTGGGACAGCTCAATGAGCACAAGCAGGGCAAAAAGCGCTACCACGACGTCGCCTCGTTGCAGCAAGCTGTCCAAGCCATCCTCAAACAGCACCGGGTCGAAGGCTTGCTCACGGTGACGATCGAAGAACAGGTGGAAGAACGCTGGGTGCGTGCCTACGGGAACCGCCCTGCGGGAGTACGGGGTGAACGAGCACTGAGCGTGCGCTGGGAAGTGGATGCATCCGCGGTGCAAGAGGCAATACGCTGGTTGGGCTGGCGCGTGTATGCCACCAATCAACCCAAAGAGCTGCTGCCGCTTGAGCAAGCCATCTTGGCGTACCGCGAAGAATACCTGGTAGAGCGTGGGTTTGGACGGTTGAAAGGGAAACCGCTGTCGCTTTCGCCCATGTATGTGCAAAGTGATCAGCGAGCCACCGGCCTCGTTCGCTTGCTGTCGATTGGATTGCGAGTCTTGACCTTGCTGGAGTGGAGCTGTCGCCAGCATCTGGCAGACACCAAAGCAACGGTGGCAGGATTGTATGCTGGCAACCCGAAACGAACCACCAGCCGTCCTACGGCTGAAGCTCTGTTGGGGGCGTTTCAGGGTATTCACTTGTCCGAGGTCGCGATTGGGCAACAGCTTCACCGCCATGTCTCGCCACTGTCGGAGGTGCAACAGCACCTCTTAGCACTCTGGGACTTCTCGCCAGAGCTGTATGACCAGCTCTGTGTTGAATTTCCACAAC
>JBKPBA010000276.1:0-3122 GCA_046726675.1 Chloroflexota bacterium | reverse complement strand
AGATGGGATCGCTCAACGTGGACTCCTTATTCGACACCTGGTAATGCCAGAGGACATTTCAGGAACTCGCGAAGTACTGCGCTGGATAGCAGAAGAGTTGGGTCCTGATACACCCGTCAGTCTTATGGATCAGTATTTCCCAGCATGGAAAGCGGTGAATGACCCGGTCTTGAATCGACGACTCAGTTGGAGTGAGTACCGTTTAGCGATAGCTGCCCTGGAAGAATTCAATTTGACAGCAGGCTATGTTCAGGAAGACCTGATGGAGCTAGATACAACGTCAATAGTTTGATTACCCTTCCACATCCCTCCCATCTAATGGTTGAGACGTGCTATAATCTTACACAGCAATATTGATAAATGAACCTGCAACATATTTGAGAGGCGGTTTACCCAATAAGCAGACCGCTTCTCGTTTTAGTGATTTGCACAAGATGCCCAAATTGGAGAGTCCCTAATGAATGATACGGCCACTTTGAGCCACCTACTCGCCAGTATCCAGCCTGACCTCGACCAGGTGGATGCCACTTTTCAGGAACGAGCTACCTCTGGACTCGACATCCTCAATTCCGCATCGATGCACGCGCTGGGATCGCCAGGTAAACGCCTCAGGACTGCACTCACGCTTCTTTCGGGTAAACTGAATACGTATCGTTTTGACAAATTGCTCCCCTTGAGCGTAGCTTTCGAAATGGTTCATCTTGCAACGCTCATTCATGACGATATTGTAGACAATGCGCTTACTCGCCGTGGCAATCCCACGGTCAATGCCTTATGGGGTAACAATATAGCTATTTTGCTAGGCGATTACTACTTTGCCAAAACGGCCGGATTGATTGCTGATATCAATGATAATCGCATTGACCATCTCTTTTCGGAAACGGTGGCTACTGTCTGCGAAGGCACCATTATGGAGATGATGACCTCAGGTCGTATCGATCTCACCGTTAAGAGTTACTACGAGAAGACCAGCCATAAGACCGCCTGTTTGATCGCTGCCTGCTGTAAGGGTGGTGCCATAGTTAGTCAGGCATCAGATCAAGAAATCCAGCGTCTTCATAGATATGGCATGAATCTTGGAATCGCTTTTCAAATCATCGACGATATCCTGGATTACACCGAAAACCAGGAAACTATTGGAAAACCAGCAGGAAATGATTTACGGCAGGGCATGGTAACACTGCCTTTGATTTATGCTTTACTGGAACAGCCCAGGAACGGGCACTACCAGGAGGTGCATAAGCTGCTGAATGGGACAACCTACAGTGAAGAGGACATACGCACAATTGTCAACTGGGTTGTTGAAGGTTCTGGTGTGCAACATTCATTTTCCGATGCCAACATCTATGCTAATAAAGCGCGAGAGGCTTTAGCCCACTTCCCCCCGTCGAAAGATCGCCAGACATTAGATGAGCTCATCGACTTCGTTGTAACGCGTAAACACTGACACTCTCACTCCCCTATGGGACGAGTTTCTCAGAGATTTCGCTGGTGTAGCCTGTCCCTTGCGGGACCCTCTCTTCTGAAGAGGTGGTTGACCCATTGACTCACTGAGATAACATGCACCCGTCAGAATGCATGGGGCGTGCCTGCCCTACTACTACGCCTGGATGGGCCAGGACGTAGATACGTGACCGAACGAGGAAATGTCACTTGTTGATTGTAGGCCAGCCGGTGCATATTCGCACTGCCAACCACGTCGCGGTGCCCGACAAATCCGCATTTCCCGCACCTCCACACCCTGCCTTTGGGCTTGTGCCGATGCCTGCATGCCGGACACTGGCTTGATGTTCCTCGTTCTGAGCCAGTGAAGCTCTTGATGCCGACTCGCGTACTTTTGTGCCTCAGGTAGTCGATATCCTTGCCGTACTCCCACTGCGCCATGCGCTGGTTGTGGTGGCGCCCCTTGTTCTCCCGCCGCACCCCGTGCGGATTACCAATGAAGAGGGTGCCGACCTGCTGCTCTTTGCAGAATTCAATCACCTGCCGCGTCGCCTTGTGGCGCAAGTCGCGTACGCGCCGCTCGATGCGACCTGCCATCTTGTGCTTCGCTCGTTGCAGTTTCCTCCACCGGTTGGAGTGCTTCTGACAGCGTGCCTGCTTTTTGGCGAGTTGCCGGTGGCGCATGTGGCGCTGGCGTTTGAGGCTGCGGACACCACGGCCTGAGACCACCAGCGCCACTCCGGTATTCGTGGTCACCGCAGCCAGGTGAATCTCGCCCAAATCCACCGTGGCCCGGTTTGCGCCAGGAGCATGCTCGGCCTGTGGAATTTCGACGCAGACGTGCAGTTCAAAGCCACGGTTCCAGACCAACGTGCAGGCCCCGCTGTGCTCTGGCAGGTCGAGTGGCAAGACGATGGAGGCACGCCCGCGCCCCATGGGCAGCACCACCCTCCCGCGCTCCACGCTTACCGCCTGCGCGGGCCAGTGCACCGGGTAGAAGCGTTTGGCCTTCCAGGGATACTTCATGCGCATCTCGGGGTGCGTGGTACGTAGCTGCTGCGTCGTTTCAATAGCGGCCAGGAAGGCATGCACGACCATCTGCACCGACTGGCTGTGCAGGGCAAAGCGCCCTTTGGTGGCCTGTTGCAGGTCGTTGCGCCCAGGCCAGGTGCTGTGGGTTTGTCGTGCCTGCTTCTGCAGCTCACAGCAGCGATTCCACACCTGGGCCGCTTCCATCTGTGCCGCTTTGAGCCGGCCAAACAGGGTCTGTGAGAGATGGCTGAGTCGGTAGATTCTGACGGTGTTCATCATTTCTTGTTCCTCGCCTTCTCCTCCACCACAATATCCGCATCGCTCGAACAACATGCTACATGACAATAAAAACAAGGTGGATCAAGCTGCTCTGCTTTGGCAGTTTGGTTGTTGCATCTGTGAACCCAGTAAAGCGGATGGTGGCCTGCTCCATTCCTGGCAATGCTGCTAAGAGCTGCACTGCTTCCTGTGTGGTTTTACCTACAAGCAGGTACTTGATACGCTGCTGTGCCGGTTGGGACAGGCCGTAGACCCATGTTCCTGAAGCGGAAAATGAGAGGAACACGGTGGAACTATGAGCAATGGTTGCCTGTTTCACCCAAACGTGTACCGTTCCAAACAAACTATATCCCGCTCCTGGTTGTTGC
>JBKPBA010000275.1:0-2995 GCA_046726675.1 Chloroflexota bacterium | reverse complement strand
TGCTCGGCTTCCCGATCAGAGAGGAGGACGTGCGTGGGATTGCCGGGCGCGTTGGCAACACAGTCAGCGATCGGTCCATCCCCGGCGAGCGCGATATTAGGGCCACCCACCCCAGCGTGCGTCGTGCTCAAGAAGGTGGCCGCAAGATAGGTAAGCCAGTGGGGGTCGGGGCAGGCATCATCATCGAGATAGGCCACAATCTCGCCCGTGGCCGCCTCCATGCCGCTATTGCGGGCATGGCTCAACCCACGATTCTCTGTGCTGATGAGCCTGACCCCATACTCAGCTGCAATGGCGGCTGTGCTATCGGTCGATCCGTCGTCGATGACGATCACTTCGAAGTCCGGATACTCCAGGTGCAGCAATCCCTCAAGGCATTCACCAATGGTACGGGCTCCGTTATAACTGCAGACCACCACCGAGACACGAGGCCAGGGCAAGTCTGGCGGGAAGGGCACTTCGGCAAATGCGTTGCGCACGGCGCCCAGCGCTGGCTTTGGCTGCCGATCACGAGCAGTGAGGCCAAAATCCCAATCTTCGATCTCGTAGCCACCCCGATACCACTCATCCGTCCATGCGAACACAAAAGCGCCCGCACAGCCGGCGGCAAATGCTGTGCGAATCTGCCAGTCGAGCGCCTGCGCCTGGGCGTCCTCGCCGTGCCTGCGGCTGTCCAGCCCGATCTCAGCCATGATCAACGGCCGATCGCCTGCAATGTTTTGCAGGCGCGCGAGGTAGGCCTCGAGGGACTCCGGCGCCTCCAGGTAGACGTTGAAGCACACCAGATCCAGGAAAGGGAGCTGCAGATACTCGGTGGTGGGATAGTTCACGTAAGTGACGAGGCCCTCGGGATCGGCAGCTTTTGCGATCCGGTAGAGTCGCTCAAGGAAACGCTCCACTCGCTGATGGCCGTACCAGCGCACAACGGAGGCCGGGATTTCGTTGCCGATCGCGTAGCAGAGAACGGCAGGATGACCGGCACAGGCACACACGCCATTACCCACCCGTTCCTCTATTGATCGGACACGTTTCTTGTTGTCAAGGAAGGCAACATGTTGTTCCCATGGTATGCCCATCATAACACGGAGGTTGTGTCGCTGGGCAGCATCCAAGAGCCAGCGCGGCGGCACGGTATATGTGCGGATTGCGTTCAGGCCGTTTGCGGCCATCTGAGCAAAGTCCCGCTCGACAACTTCCGGGTCGTGATGCTCATTGCCATCCTCATCCAGGCGGAAGGTTCCATAGGTGACGCCGCGAATATACAACTTCTCGTTGCCGACAAAGATGAATTTGCCCTGCACGACTGGGCGCACACCAGCGATAACAGACATCTCCAGGAACCTTCCTTTCCAGAAGATCAATCACTCCATCATGGGGATGGGGCTGGACTAAGCAGTTGGGCTAAACCAACCCTATATACTTTTTGAGCCAATAGAAAAATAATAGATCACTTAGAGATAAATAGAGTTCTCCAAAAAGAGAAGTATGACAAGGAAACTGAAAACATCAACGCTACTTAAGTATAGGTCTGAGGTTACTCGCGAGTCTCCCTGAGTAGTTGCGGAAAGATATTAGGAAAACAATAAGCGCAAGTTAGTTGTTTCGTAGTTTATTTGTGAACATCTGCTAGGTCCCCCCTTGTCCTTGTAGATGCGTACGCACATCCGAAATAAATTCGGGTACGTTTCTTCCGATTGAAGAAGCAAAACATGAATTACTGCACGACGTCACTCCGGTGAGAATATAGTGCAAGCCTATAACAGGGAGTCGCACCACTTCTTTGATTGCGCAGCTAAAATGAGACTTGCTTCCCCTTCTCATTTTAGCTGCGCAGGTTGTTTAGTGGACTGACCTCTAGCGAACTCTTTGGACGAACGAGAAAAAAGAAATCTACCAATAAAAGATTATCAGAAAACCACAATACATGCATCAGTAGAAATACCCACCTAGAAGTATAGTATAGTTTCTTGTGCATAATTTGTCAACACGCAAGCGGTTTGTAATAATGTCAAAATCATAGAACACTAACACAAGCGGTCCGTAATAATATGGAAGGGCCTTTCATGAGGAAATGACATCGTTTCATCCATATTTAATGCAATTTTTCGATCATTCTGGTTGCCACCTATATTTGCGGTAAATCTCCAACGTGTGTTGATCTCCAGGTACATAACTTACCATCGAATAACTGTTAATGCCTGTAAAAACAGTTGTTGCTGTGCGCAAAGTTAAACGGCCAAGATCGCTATGTTGTACCTGGAACGTAAATGAAGGAGCGGGTTTAGCTTCGGCATACGTTGCCGAGGCAATGCGACGGAAATCAGGAAGCTCACGTAAGTGCTTCAAGAGCTTCTTATATTCCGGCAGATGGGTAATCGTGCGTGTATTGTACTGAAAATCGCTAACGAGGCGGCGTGCAAGACTCTCCCAACCATAAAAATGGTGCCGCCGCCGCGTATCAAAAACCAGGTCGAGAAGGTGATGCTCCTCGTTACCTGCTACCTCTTCCTGCACCTCGAACAGCGTAATCGCCGCCTCGTTCCAGGAATGCAGGAACCAGAGGCGATCAAGTGAGTGAGCAGGATAGGAGGTGTTACGGACGAGCAGTTCTGCCAGTTCGCCGAAATCAAGCAGGTCGCTTACAGGCAGCTCATCATCTATTTGTTGGCCTGTCAGGCTTGTAAAGGCAATGTAAAGTCGTCGTCTCTCTTCTCCTTGAAGCCCAAGTGCGCGTGCAATGTTCTGTGCGACATGCGGAGACGGATTGCTGCGCATTCCTGCCTCTAAATGGTAAATGTAGGTACGCGAAAGACGGGTAGCCTGCGCAAGTTGCCCTTGTGACATGCCATTTTGTTGCCGGTAGGCGGTTATAAGTTGTGCAAAAGTAGAAGGATTGCTTATAGCCATTTCTTTCATCTTGCATTTTGTGATTAATTTGTTAGCTATATGCTCATTATACAAGGTTTTTGTTAGCTGGCAACGTGTTATTATGAAT
>JBKPBA010000274.1:0-7346 GCA_046726675.1 Chloroflexota bacterium | reverse complement strand
ACGTGCTCCCGCAGTACTTGTGCCTTACGTGATGGCTACCTTGATGGGCATCGAGACCTTCCTTTTGATAGTCCTTACGACTGTTAGCAATCCTTTTGTGCGTCTGCCTGTGCCTTTAGCTGATGGAGTGGGGCTGAATCCGCTCTTGATGGATCCAGGCATGCTGATTCACCCTCCCATGTTATTGATGGGTTATATGAGCTTTTCGGTACCCTTTGCTTTCGCTGTTGCTGCTATGATAACCGGCAAACTTGATAGCGAGTGGTTACGCTCAATTCGTCGCTGGATGCTGGTGGCATGGTCAATCCAGACATTGGGACTTGTGTTAGGAGCATGGTGGGCCTACCATGTCCTGGGATGGGGTGGTTATTGGGGCTGGGATCCGGTGGAGAATGCAGCGCTGCTGCCATGGTTAACCGCAACCGCTTTCCTTCATTCAACGATGGTGCAGGAACGCAGGGGAATGCTCAAAGTCTGGAATCTGAGCCTGGTAATCGCCACCTTTGCTCTCTCAATATTTGGCACTTTTGAGGTGCGCAGTGGCATTATCAACTCAGTCCACTCGTTTGCGTATTCAACCATCGGTGCGTATTTTCTAGCGTTCCTCGGCATTGTGATTGTGTTTAGCATTGCGCTATTCGTCTTTCGCTTATCAAAGCTACAACCCGAACAAGAATTTGATTCGGTGATCTCGCGTGAAGGAAGTTTCTTGCTCAACAATCTCCTGCTTGTCGGAGCAACGTTCGCAACGTTGTGGGGCACCCTTTTCCCGCTCATTTCCAACGCTGCACGTCATCAAACTCTGACTGTAGGGCCTCCATTCTATAACCAGGTTGATGGGCCAATCTTTATTGTACTGATTTTAGCAATGGGGATAGGCCCTTTACTGGCATGGAGACGCACCTCTATTCACGCTTTGCGGCGCAATCTGGGTATTCCAGCGCTTGCAGCCGCTATTTGCGCAGCCGTGCTACCACTATTGGGTATTCGCGACATCTGGGCAAACATCGCCTTTGCCGTCTGTTCTTTTACTGCTGGAGCAATTCTCTACGAAATGTGGCGCGGGGTGCGTGTGAGACACCACCATGGAGAGCCTTACCTTTTCGCACTGTTTATGCTGTTCGAACGCTACCGGCAGCGTTATGGAGGCTACCTGGTACATCTGGGACTGGTAATGCTCGCTGTGGGAATCATCGGTTCGCACTTTTTCCAGGTTCAGCAAGATGCTGAACTCAAGCCTGGACAGGAAATGGACGTTGCGGGTTTTAAGTTATTATACCTTGGCAATATCGATAGAACCTATCCAGATGTTGAGATTTTGACAGCGCAGTTGCAAGTCTGGCATGACGGACAGCTACAGCAATTCATTTACCCAGGCCGCCAAATCTATGCTAGCTTTGCTAATCAGCCCACAAGCCTGATCTCTATCACAACCTATGGTCTGACTGACCTCTATGTGTTTCTTGCCAACTGGAATGGCCTTTCTGAGGCCACCATTCGTGTCTTTGTTAACCCACTTGTGCCTCTCGTCTGGCTTGGGGGGATCATGATGCTTCTCGGTGGCATTATATGCTGGTGGCCACGAAGAGGGAAACGAGCCATTTCCGACCGCGTAGGGGCGGGGATGGTGTTGGGTGAGGAGAGGACGCTTGCGTTGCCCCCGTCGGAACAGCAACCCGTTTCCGAACGCGTAGGGGCGGGAGTGGTGTGGAGTGGGGAGGGGACGCTTGCGTCACCCCCGTCATCCTCGATTGAAAGCTCCAATGACAACAAAGAGGGCACAACATGAGAAAGCGACACTCCCTACTCATATTTCTTGCAGTTGCAGTAATTATCAGCTCTATCTGGTTCTATACATTTCTCGTCTCGCCTTCCAGGCAAACACTGGATCAACGCGTGCATGATGTGGCCTCGCAGTTGAAATGCCTTGTCTGCCAGGGAAAATCTGTTGCGGACTCTCCGGCAATACTGTCACAACAGATGCGCGGCGTTATTCGCCAGCAATTGCAATCTGGTAAATCCGAGCAGGAAGTAATTCAATATTTCGTGTCTCGCTATGGTGACCGCATCCTATTAGCGCCTCCATGGCAAGGTCTTACTCTACTGGCCTGGCTAATCCCTATCGCTTTAATGCTTGGCGGGATACTCTTACTCTTCGTTGTCTTGAGAAGTTGGCAATCGCAATCAGATAAAAGATCTTTTGATACTGATAGAGCAGAATCCATAGATGTAGATGAGAATGAACTAGTATACTACCAGAAACAGATTGAAAAAGAACTTGCTGCTGAAGACCCTGTTTTTTCACAACCCAGTTCGGAGGTTGACTGATGCAAGTGTTACCAATCTTTGTTGCACTATTACTTGGTGTCTTTGCGCTGGCCTTTGTTCTCTACCCGATCTATCGTCGCGGACCTTTCAATGCATCACAGACCACACGCTTGAATATATCGGTGAACTCTCAGGCTGATCGTGAGGAGACTGCACGCACGGCCCTTCAAGAGGTCGAGCTTGATTATCAGCTTGGTAACCTGGGAGAAACCGATTACCGTTCCTTGCGTACACGCTATATGCGGCGGGCAGCCCTGGCAATGAAATCTCGTCAGAAACGCGAACAAGAACTTGATGCGATGATTGAAGAGCAGTTGTGCAAGCTGAAAGAACAGAACGAGCATGTGAATGAGTGAACATCATAGAGAAACTTTCAATCGCGTAGGGGCGGGCGTGGAGGAGGGTGGGGCGGGGACGCTTGCGTCGCCCTCGTCCGGTCAAGCAATATCCGACCACGTAGGGGCGGAGGTAGAGTCGGGTGCAGTGGGGACGCTTGCGTCGCCCTCGTCCTACCATGAGTCGCCCTTGTCGAGAGCATACGAATCAAATTTGCCTTTCCGCCCCACCATGGGCGGCCCAAGGGCCCCCACCCCTCATCCACCCCACACCCGCCCCTACGCGGATAAGGGGCATCATTGTTATTACGTGTTTGCTTTCGCCCTCTTATTTACCCTTGTTCTTTTCCTATTTCCATTAACGGCATCTGCGCATGCAATTACAAACACAGGTACTGGCCGTATTTACGGACAACTACTGGATGGCACGAAACGCAACGCCCCGGTGGCAGGTCAAAGCGTAACATTACAAATGGCACAGGGAGATAATGGGCGTGATCTCACAAATGTCACTACTGATGCTCATGGCATGTTCTCTTTTACTGGTCTGAATACAGATAAAACTATCAACTATGCTCTCTACACGCTCTATCAAGGAGCTCAATACTACACTGATTTGATCGACTTGAGTACAAAGCCTGTTCAACAAATCAATCTGACCATCTATGATGCAACAACAAGCATCGCTAACATTGCAATCGTTCAAGCTAATGTACTAATCGATAAAGCAGATGCGCAGAATAGCCTTATCACCATTTCTGAAAACTTCTTTTTCGAGAATCTGGGTACAACTACTTATGTAGGATCACTCCAGGCGAATGGCAGTAAGCCGAATGCATTACGCTTCTCATTACCAGGTAACGCGCGTAATTTATCGCTCAGGTCAGGCTTTGACGGATACCAGGTAATTCAGGTAGATCCTGGCTTCGCAACTGACGCTGCTGTTCCGCCCGGCATGTCGCAGTTTGCTTTTTCTTTTCAAGTACCCTACGCAACATCAAGTTATGATTTCAGTTATACCATTGTTTATCCTACAGTGAATCTCTCGCTGCTGGTACCATTGAATATTCATGCCAGCTCAGCCGCAATGGATTCACATGGACCTGTTAATGCTAACCAGCGCACTTTCCAGCAATTCAATGCAAAAAAACTCCTGGCGGATACTCAGATTCATGTACAATTAGATGGGTTGCCTGTATCCCAGCATGCTGTCAATCCTCAACCGCTCAACCAGAGTACACTTTGGATCATTCTGGCGCTCCTACTAATGCTGGCAATTGTAAGCGTGACATGGTTTATTTATCGTCTCTCACGTCATCAAGCAACAACCAGGCAAAAACAAACCCTGCAAACCACTTCAAACGATGCACATTCCTCACAAAGGAATCAGCGAGAGGCGTTACTGCAGGAATTACTAAATTTGGATAAGGCTTATGAAGCTGGTAGAATCAAGAAAGCGGAGTACGAGGAACGGCGCATCAGAACAAAGGCAGAGCTACGTATTCTCATGAGTCAAGATTTCGTCGAGAAGTCAGCAACAACTAAGAAAACGGCCAGAAGTAGCGGCAAGGGGGCAATGTGAACGCTCCATACCTGGAGATAAAGGGACTCAAGAAAACTTATAATCTGAAGCCTATCTTGCGTAGCATTGATGTGGTACTCGATCAAGGTGAGTGCATGGCACTGCTAGGAGCGAATGGCGCAGGAAAGACAACACTCTTACGTATCCTGGCCTGTTTGACCAAACCGGGGGCAGGAACTGTGCGTATCGGTGGTTTGGATATTGGACGAGAAGCCCAACATGTACGTCTTCGCGTAGGTTTTGTTGGCCACCAGCCCAATCTTTATGATGAGCTGACAGTATTTGAGAATTTGCTGTTCTTTGGCCGCATGTATTCGGTGAAGCAAGCACGGGAGCGAGCTGTTGCATTGCTAAAACAGGTAGGGCTGTCACGACATGCAGGCGAGCGAGTTGGCACACTCTCTCGCGGCCAGCTTCAACGCCTATCATTGGCAAGGGCCTTATTGCACTCACCGCAATTGCTCTTGCTCGATGAGCCAGATGCAGGGCTTGACGATGAAGGGATAAAACTACTCGAAGAGCTGATAGGAGAACATATAGAACAAGGTGGTACGACGCTGTTTACCACACATAATTTTGAACGGGCAGTGAAGTTCAGTGACTGGATCTGCATGTTGGGTGGAGGACGCGTGGTTTATCAACAGGCAACAAGCGGCTTAGAAGCGGGTGGCGTTCGGCAGGCATATCAGGAGGTGCTGCGATGATTTTTCTGTTACAGGTCCAGGCGATACTTTGGAAGGATATACGCTGCGAATTGCGTAGCAAGCAAACCTGGATAAGCATGGGACTGTTTGCGCTACTCGTTCTGGTCATCTTTAACTTTGCTTTTGACCTGCGCGTAGACAATAAAGCTGCTATTGCTCCTGGCGCTCTATGGGTAGCATTTGTCTTCGCCAGTTTACTCGGACTGGGACGTACCATAGCCTCAGAACAGGAAAAGGGGTCAATGGATCGTTTAATGCTTTGCCCGGTAGATCGTAAAGCTATTTACCTTGCGAAGCTGCTGGGAAATATGCTATTTATCGGGGTGGTAGAAGTTGTGGCGCTACCTATTTTTGCAGCTTTGTTCAATGTTCCGCTTTTTACTGGTGAGCTATTGCCAATTGTTTTGCTTGGCACCCTTGGTGTTGCCACGATTGGTACACTATTTTCGGCCATTGCCGCGGCTACGCAGGCCCGTGAGTTGTTATTACCAATACTGGTCTTCCCATTGATCGTTCCAGTTGTTATAGGGGCAGTTCGCGCTACAGGTACATTGATGGTATCATCGATAAATGAACCACCCTGGTTGGGCCTGATGGCGGCCTTTGATGTGATTTTTTTGAGCGCCTCCATGCTCATGTTTGAATATGTGATAGAGGAATAACAAATATGGCACTGGTAAAAAGAGGAGCAACTGTTGAGCAGCAAGGGGCTAAAGTTGGCACGAAACGGCGAGAAACTCGTTTTCCTGTTGTTTCCATCATACTAGGCGCACTCTCACTTATAAGCATGATGGTTTCCATCTGGATGATTTTCTTATATGCGCCAACTGATGCCATTCAGGGAGAGCCACAGCGTATCTTTTATTTTCATGTACCCATGGCCTGGCTTGGTATGCTGGGTTTTGTGATAGTTGCCATTGCAGGTATAGGCTATCTTGTGAAGAAGGATGAACGTTGGGACTGGGCGGCTCGTGCTTCAGCCGAGCTTGGGGCTTTCTTCATCACACTGGCATTGATTACGGGTTCTATCTGGGGTAAGACTATCTGGGGTACCTGGTGGACCTGGGACGCCCGCTTGACTACAACCCTGATCCTCTGGTTTATCTACATTGGCTATCTAATGCTGCGCAGCTACATGGGTCGTACTCCAGCCAGTGCCCGTGCCGGAGCTGTGCTGGCAATCATCGGCATCATCGACGTACCGATCATTTATGAGTCCGTCAACTGGTGGCGCACCCTGCATCCAACCGCCCAGGTTGGCGTTCAGGGTGCCTTGCCTCCTTCGGTAGTACTCACTTTGATGGTTTCGCTGACTACATTTACGCTGCTTTATAGTTTCTTGATGATCCAACTATATCAATTGCAGAGAGCGCAGACGCTAGCACAACAACTACGTGCCAGTCTCGAATAAGAAGGAAGAGAGGGTATAGATGCAAGGATTTGGTTATCTTGTTGCAGCTTACGCGGTCGTTTGGGGTGGCTTGTTCGTCTTCTTAGCAGTGATTATGCTGCGCATACGCGGTGTGCGCACTGAACTTGCAGCCGTTGAGGAACTGGTGCGCGAGCAGCAAGAAAAACAAAAGCAATAATTCATCGTGCCTACTACAGAAGAGACGAACACACCTATGACTGAGAAAAAGGTCAGAATCCCAAAAGAAATACCGTATAAGCAGGCAGTTATTATGCTGGTTATCGGTGATCTGCTATGTTTTCTCATTTTTGCCGCTCTTGGACGCAGCTCGCATGGAGAAGCGTCAGGATTTGCAGCTATTCCCCAGATTGTCATAACCGCTTTACCTTTTGCGGCAGGCTGGTTTCTGGTCTCTCCATTTGTAGGCGCATTTCGTCATAAAATCCTGGCACAACCTCGTGCCATAGTTATACGCACTGCTCTGGCCTGGCTGTTAGCGTGGCCCGTTGCGATGCTTCTACGCGGAATTTTTGTAGATCATGGCATACCACCACTTAGTTTTGCCATCATAGTTCTACTTTTTAATATGCTACTTCTCCTGGTATGGCGCTGGCCCTTTGCGTTGAATCATAGTATGAGGAAACGTGGGGCATAACCGAGTCACAACCTCTAATTTATCATCATCCCGGACAGGTTTTTCCTACCTGTCCAGAAATCAGCATACTCCCATATCCATACGAACTATCCCATTGTCAAGCTGATGCAATGAGAGTATACTTGAAAGCAAGGATGTGTCTTTTCCACCTGATATCAATCTGCGTTCTAGCAGAGAATATCAAATCCGCTTACATAGCCATCCTGAAAGGATGTAACTCAAAAACTCAGACCCACATCGTTTTGTTAGTGATTAAAATGCAATTGGTATGAGACGCAACATGCAAAAACCAAGAGCATAATTGATAGCTACAGGTTCTACAACCTTACCC
>JBKPBA010000273.1:0-14872 GCA_046726675.1 Chloroflexota bacterium | reverse complement strand
GGTAATGATTACACTCACAAAAAAAGTTATGGCAACTAACACGATTGTCTTTCTGGAACTGAGCAGCATGATAGGAACACTCAAAAGAGCGAACCAGACAAGTGGAGGCACAGAAAGGAAAGCAATAATGGAGAAACTGGCAATCCCTATCAGGCTGCCAATGATGTCAAAAGTGTAAGCGGTAAGGGGATTTACCTGCGAAAACAACTGACCCAGCGAGCGACCAAGAGGGATGAAGCAGGCAGCGATCATGCCAAATATGAGCGGTAGAACGAAGAAGTTTTCTGTACTCCCGTTTTGATTTGCGCCTGGAACGTAATAGATCACATCAGCCGTAGTGATATGCAGTTCAAATCTGTTCAATCCGACGATAATGACCATTAGCAGTACCAGCAGCGGGAAAGGCGGATACCAGAACCGCTGGCGACGAGCTGAAAGCATGCCAAGACCAATACCCAGGAAAGAGGCCAGCAGAATGAAGTTATTAAAATAGCTCAAGTAGCGGACATAAGATGGAACCCAGCGGATACATAGTAATTCGAAAAAAAGCATTGAGAAAGAGACAAGAAAAATTCTTGCACGAGGATCATTGATAAAAAGCTTTTTGGGTGTCTCGTCACGCAGCCATGACAAGAATTTTGCTGCATTAGATGGACTTGAGAGCGCCTGGGCGTTTGATTGACTCATTAAAACCTCCACGTCAAATAGCGAATAGAAAAGATCATATGTCCCTACGTGTTATTTAAACGAGCGAATACAGAGAAGGTGACACACTATGCAATTCGAAGAGACTTATGGGTTAATAGGAGTGGATGCCAGAAATTCCTCTTGACAATCCCACATTGAGAGTGCTATCCTGTATTTGCAGTCTCAAGCGGAGACTGCTAGCAATCATCATTGACAAACGAAGTATCATAAGAACATGGCTTCGTGTTGTGAGGATGTATCAGTAGATGATACCACTGAGCCAGCGCAAACAGCAAATACTGCGTGCGCTCGTTGAAGAATATATTCATAGCGCAACACCAGTTGCGTCCGAAACTCTAGTGCGCAAATATGCTATGAACTTCAGTTCCGCAACCGTTCGTCACGAATTGGCTGGACTGGAAGAGGCACATTTAATTTATCAGCCTCACACCTCTGCTGGACGAGTACCTACCGATCTGGGGTATCGCTTCTTTGTAGAGCACCTCATGGAAGAGTCAGCGCTCTCACTCGACGAACAGCGTCTCATTCGCCACCAGTTCTACCAGGTGCAGGATCAACTAGATCAGTGGGTACGACTGACGGCTTCTGTTATGGCGCGATTGCTCCATAGTGCGGCGGTAATGACCTCTCCGCGTGCTGATGTAGGACGACTAAAACACTTTGAGGTTCTCTCAGTAACAGAGCTCTCTGCGCACCTGGTACTGGTGTTGGAAGATGGCACGGTAAAGCAGCAGCGATTACTATTAGAAACATCCATCGACCAGGAAGAGCTAAGTGCCTCGTCAGCGCGTTTGAATAAACTCTTACAGGGTAAAAATGCGAAGCAGGGGGAAGCTCTGCTTGAGCGGTACGATTTTTCGATGATAGAGCATTTGATCTGTAGCACTATCATTCGCATACTGGAGCAACACGGCGATCCCCTGGGTGATGTTTTTTATCGCGAAGGCGTGGTAAATATACTCGAACAACCAGAGTATAGTCGTATGGGACCGGAAGAAGAACGTAGTGAGCGTGTGCGTAAGGTGATGGAGGTGCTGGAACAGCATCGATTCCTGCCGGCGCTTGCCTCTCACTTGCGCGAAACCGGTGGTGTCCAGGTGCTCATTGGTGGCGAGAACCAGTGGGATGACATGAAAGATGTTAGCCTGGTAGTAGCGCGATATGGCCAGGAAGGCAAAATCGGCGGCTTACTGGGTGTCATTGGTCCAACACGCATGCAGTACGGGCGCGCCATCGCTGTGGTGCGCTATATGACACAGGTAATGAATGAATTGCTTGCTGAAGTATACGGATTCGATGAGTAGGGACAAGTAGCCGTCTCTACATAAACGACAAAATAACATATCATAATAGGAGGCAAATGTGCCAAAGGTTATTGGAATCGATCTGGGAACGACTAACTCTTGTGTCGCTGTTATGGAAGGCGGAGAACCAGTTGTGATCCCCAACGCGGAAGGTTCGCGCACCACACCCTCGATGGTGGCTATGAACAAGAGTGGCGAGCGACTTGTTGGTGAAGTAGCGAAACGTCAGGCTGTTACCAATCCTGAAAATACGGTTTACTCTATCAAGCGCTTCATGGGCCGTAAGTACGATGATCCCGCAGTGGACCGCGACAGGCGCCTGGTACCCTATAAGGTCGTCAGGGCCAGTAATGGCGATGCCTGGATTGAGGTTCAGGGCAAACAATATAGCCCGCCGGAAATTTCTGCGATGATCTTGCAGAAACTGAAAACTGATGCCGAGGCTTACCTTGGTGAGCGTGTGACTCAGGCTGTTATCACAGTACCAGCTTACTTCAACGATGCTCAGCGCCAGGCCACGAAGGATGCCGGCAGGATTGCCGGACTGGAAGTGCTGCGTATCATTAACGAACCGACCGCTGCATCACTGGCTTATGGACTGGATAAGAAAAAAGATGAGCGTATCGGCGTTTATGACCTTGGTGGCGGTACGTTCGACATTTCTCTGCTTGAGCTGGGTGATGGGGTCTTTGAAGTCAAAAGTACCAACGGTGACACGCATCTTGGTGGTGACGACTTCGACCAGCGCATCATCAACTGGCTTGCTGATGAATTTCGCCGCGAAAGTGGCATCGACCTGCGACAGGATCGCATGGCATTACAGCGCTTGAAAGAAGCGGCTGAGAAAGCCAAGAAAGAGCTTTCTAGCTCAATGCAGACAGAGATCAATCTGCCCTTTATCACAGCCGATGCCAGCGGTCCCAAGCACCTGAACATGACGCTTACTCGCTCGAAACTGGAGCAATTGGTCGAGGACTTAATTGAGAAATCGCGCGGCCCTGTCATGAAGGCGCTTGGCGACGCCAGCATTCGCCCTGGCGACATCAACGAGGTGGTTCTCGTTGGCGGTCAGACACGTATGCCTGCTGTCCAGACCCTGGTCCGGCGCATCTTCGATCGCGACCCGCATCGCGGTGTGAATCCCGATGAAGTAGTGGCAGTTGGCGCTGCTATCCAGGCTGGTGTCTTGACAGGTGATGTCAAGGATGTGCTCTTGCTCGACGTCACTCCACTCTCGTTGGGTATTGAGACACTGGGTGGAGTCTTTACACGCCTGATCGAGCGCAATACCACCATTCCGACCCAAAAGAGCCAGGTTTTCTCTACTGCCAGCGATAACCAGCCAAGTGTCGAGATCAATGTGTTACAAGGCGAGCGTGAGTTTGCTAAGGATAACCGTTCCCTGGGAAGTTTTATTCTCGATGGCATTCCTCCTGCTCCACGCGGCATTCCTCAGATCGAGGTGACATTCGATATCGACGCTAACGGCATCGTGAACGTACAAGCGCGAGATAAAGGTACCGGGCGCGAACAGAAAATTACCATTGTGGCGTCAAGCGGCCTTTCGAAGGACCAGATCGACCGCATGGTGCGTGATGCAGAGGCGCATGCAGCCGAGGATAAGCGTCGCAAGGAAGAAGTTGAAGAGCGTAACCTCGCTGATAGCGCAGCCTATCGTGCGGAAAAGAGTATTACTGAACTGGGCGATAAGCTCACTTCTGAACAGAAGAGCGAATTGGAGACCAAGATTGCCGATATTCGCGCAGCGCTCTCGACCGATGACGTTGAGCGCATTAAATCAGCTCGTGAGTCTTTAGAGCAATCTTTCCATAAGATCAGCGAGGCGATTTATAGTCAAGCTGGCGCTGGCAGCGCCCCTGGCGCAGACTTTGATGGTACAACGCAGGAAACGCCATCCGATCAGGGTGGTCCTAACGATGATACCATCGAAGGCGAATACAAGGAAATGTAAGGAGTTCAAAAATCTTCTTTATGACGGTAGGTAAAGGACCAGTTGATGGCCAACAACAAACGAGATTATTATGAGATACTTGGCGTATCGCGTAGCGCGAGCGATGACGAACTGAAAAAAGCATTTCGTCGCCTGGCCAAGCAATATCACCCTGACGCCAACAAAGAACAAGGAGCGGAAGCTCGCTTTATTGAGATCAATGAAGCATACGAAGTGCTGAGCGATCCGCAGAAACGTGCTGCCTACGATCGCTATGGGCATGCAGGAGTTGGTAATGGCTCTGGCGTTGGCTATGGTGACTTTGCGGGATTTAGCTCGATCAATGATCTCTTTGAAACGTTCTTCGGCGGGGCTACTGGTACGCAGCGCAGAACGGGAACGCAGAGAGGCGCAGACCTGCGCTACGATCTTACTATCACCTTTGAGGAAGCTGTCTTTGGTTGCCAGAAAGAAATCGAGCTACCTCGATGGGAGACCTGCCCCAACTGCAAGGGTAATGGTGCACAGCCCGGCACATCAACCACTCGTTGTTCCTCATGCCAGGGAACAGGCGAAATTCGCCGCGTGCAACAGTCCATTTTTGGGCAATTCGTCAATGTTACAATGTGCGAGCGCTGTCGTGGTGAAGGTCGGGTAATTACTACTCCTTGTGAAAAGTGTCGTGGACAAGGCCGTGTGCGTAATAACCGCCATGTTGTCGTTAATATTCCTGCTGGTGTAGACGACGGCATTAATGTACGCGTCACCGGTGAAGGCGAGGTAAGCTCTCGTGGTGGTACGCCAGGCAATTTGTATGTCATATTGACGGTCAAGCCCCACCCGTTCTTTAAGCGTTCCGGCAACGATATACTTTATGAAATGCCTATCAGCTTTGCACAGGCTGCGCTTGGCGACGAGGTTGAGGTTCCTACTGTTGATGGCAAAACAACGTTGCTCAAGATTCCTGCTGGCACGCAAAGCAACCGTTCATTCCGCCTCAAGGGAATGGGCGTACCCGTTGTGCATAGCAGCGCTCGGGGTGACCAACACGTGATTGTTAAAGTGGTTACCCCAACCAATTTGACGTCAGAGCAAAAACGCTTACTCGAAGAGTTCGCTCGTCTCGAACGCGAACAGGCCGAGCAAAATGATAAGAATATATTCCGTAACCTCTTTGAGAAAACCAAAGACGTTTTCCAATAAAATCCTGGCAGCTTTATACGTTGTCAAACAAGTCGAGGGGCCTGTGTATGGCTAGTCCATGTGCGGGCCTTTCGACTACCTCTGCACTCTCCCCGAATTCTGCAACAACGGGCAAGTGGTCGCTTGCTTCGTCACCACGTAATCCATTGCCCTCTGTAACTACAGAGCATGCAGAAAGACGTTCGGCAAGTTCCAGGCTGGCAAAAATGTAATCGATGCGGCCTGCAAGAGCCGCTGCTGGACAGGTAAATCCCGGGTCATTGGGATTTTTAAATCGAAAACAATCAATATAACCAGCTTTGCGCAGCATGCTAATGCAACCACGAGGAGCATAGAGCGAACCAGCCTTATCTAAAAGAGAGCACAGTACGTTGCTGTAAGGAATAGTTTGTAGAATTGGATAGAGGAAGCGCAGAGGCTGCGGTACTACAGAGTCCAGGTTTGGGTGCCCATAATCTGCAAGAGGATTGTGCCGGTACTGTAGATCCTTGGCTACCAGGTAGCGCAGTAGTGCGCTTGCTTTCAAGCGATCACCAGGGGCAATCGCATTGAAATCGCCCATCAAAAGGTGCGGTGTTCCTTGCTTTGATGCCATGATGCGCAAGATTTCTCGTACCTCATGACGTCGAATACCGTCACCTCCTCTACCCCGATAGAAAGAGGCTGACAGGTGTGCGACAAACACTGTCAGCCTGCGTCGTCCATCTTTCTCCTCTATACAGGCCTCTAAGACAGGCTGTGTAAGTATATCAGCATGAATATGTGAATGTGCCTCTACAATTGGCAGGCGGCTGAGTAGTGCGAGCCAATCCTTTCCCTGTGTAGGGTTTGCGTTCATATGATACTGCATACCTAGTCGATTAGCCAATTCCTCAACAGTTTGAAGACTGTTAGCTTCGATCAGGCCAACAATATCGGGATGAGTGGAACTAATGATTTTCGTTAACTGATCAATACGACGTTTCCCACCTGACAATATATTATAGGAGAGTATACGAATCATCTATGGTCATCCTTCTGTTCAGTTTTCATAATAACACTATAACAGACGCAGGAGGACCCAGAGAAGATACAACTCTACTCATTCAATACAACTCGCTCAATATTCAGATTCATCGCCGCCAGCCTGGGAACAATATTGCCATATCCCCGTTCAAGTAACTCAATACCGGTCACCATTGTCGTACCACGAGCGACTGCCGCCGCAATCACATAGGCCAATCCAGCACGTAAATCAGGAGTAGAAATCTCATCAACTGCCGTAAAAGGTGTTGGTCCCATAATAATTGCGCTGTGTTCAAAGTTGGATTCGCGATAACGACACGTTGTCCCGCCCAGGCAATACGTTGTCAATTGCGTTTTTGCCCCCAACTTATCAAGCGCTTTCAGATAGCCAAAACGATTTTCGTGTACAGTCTCATGGATAATCGAGATACCATTAGCCTGCGAGAGCAGAATAGCAAAGGGTTGTTGCCAGTCAGTCGAAAAACCAGGATACACATCTGTCTCGATCATTGCCGGGCGCAGTGGCTCCTTGCGGAAAAAGCGTATCGTGTTTGAATTCACCAGCTCTACTCCTCCTCCCGCTTGCTGGAAGTAGGAGAGAAAATTACCCAGCGTTTCTGGACGAATACCGTCAACCGTAATTTCACCATTGGATGCGCAGGCCAGGCAGGCCCATGAGGCAGCTTCAATACGATCCCCAAGCACTTTCATAGGCGTTCCGGTGAGCCGTTTCACCCCCTCTACGCGAATCTCTCGTCCTGAAGAAGTGAAAATAATTGCGCCCATTGTTCGTAACATAGTGATTAATTCAAAAATTTCTGGCTCAATTGCGGCATTGGAGATCGTTGTACGTCCCTCCGCCAGGATACCCAGGTATAAGCACGTTTCTGTAGCGCCCACGCTTGGATAAGGTAATTTGATGTGAGTTCCTTTTAATGCGTCTGTACGCTCTGCTATAAAACCGTCCGATGTTTCACGCACGTTGCCACCAAATTGACGAATAGCATCCAGGTGAAAATCAACAGTCCGTGCGCCAATCTGATCTCCCCCAACGAAAGGAACAGAGACTTTGTCAAAGTGATGTAGTAACGTTCCCAGTAAGAGAATAGGGATACGATTACTGCCTGAGTGAGGTGTAGGAACATCCGATACATTCATAGAAGACGGATCAATGGTCAGCTCTCCACTTGTCGTGAACTCAACATTGACTCCGATAGAAGTAAGCATTTCTTTAGTGATCGTCACGTCACCGATAGGAGGGACATTTGTGAGTACGGTCGGTGTATCTCCGAGTAAAGCTGCAACCATCGCCTTCGTAGTGAAATTCTTTGCTCCCAGGCATTTAATCTTCCCAACAACCGGTTGTCCCCCTTTAATAATCTAAACAGGTTTGTGCTGATTTGACATTCGAAGCCTTTCGTATAGTCAATGGAGAGAGGAAATAGGGCGGGAGGGAATCGAACCCTCATGGGTTGCCCCCGGGGATTTTAAGTCCCCTGCGTCTACCGTTTCGCCACCGCCCCAGGCTGGTATTGTTTCACTGTGTGCATGATATTAACATGACGTAGCTTATTCGTCAATCATTGTTCACAGACCCGTTAGCCCAACCATCTATACTTACGATGCTTTCTCGCCTAGCGCTGTCAGAGGCATCATTAGACCCCGGAAATCCTCCTGCAACATTTCGAGTATCATTTGATTATAGAGGCGATCCAGTTCTTCCTGGGTGGCTACTTGCATGCGGATAATGAACGGCTGGAACAGTTTGAAGACAACGGATGCATCGCGTCGAAAACCCTCGTACGCTTCTGTTCCAAAAGAGAAGTCAATCACATGTGAAACAAGCTTGATGTTAACACAGCCGACATCGCGCAGCAGGCTCCCTAAAATAGGCAAGATGCCCGTAAATCGTCCCGTCTGAGAATAACCTCCCTGAACCTGAATAGCTTTGATAACCATTGAGTTCAGGGTCTCTAGCGCCGGACTTGTGGTGAAGTACCACCATTCGCTCTCAGTCAGACGAATGAAACCACCAGGGCGAGTAATTCTTGCAAGCTCACGCACAAACGACGGCCAGGTCGCTGCAGGGAGGAAATTGACGAAGCGTACATTGGAAAGGTCAAAGGAGTTATCAGAAAAATCCAAGGGTTTTAACAAGTTCATCACCCGAAAGCTAGCGTTCTCCAAACCTTGAACTCGCGCTTGTGTGTTCGCGTAATCGATCATCGCTTGGCTGATGTCGAATCCAACCACTTCTATATCTGGGTGTTTAAAAGCTACTTCCAGTGCCCACCCTCCCGGGCCACAGGCAGCATCGAGTACGAGGTGAATCCCAGTGAAGTCGTTCGACCGCTCAGGGAAAAGGCCACCCATACCCTTTGTGACCAGGCGATCTTGATCGAGCAATCGCACCATTTCCGCGCCACTCTCGGAATCACTAATATAAACATTGCTGCTTTTTGGAGGGTCAACAGGTGTTGTCATTGATTGCTCCTTTTTACGCGTTGTTCGGATATTTCTTGTTTACTTTCTTCAAGCTTTGGTAGCCTTAGCAACTCTTCTTCAAATTGTTGCCAGACTATTTCCTCAGCCTCAAAGATTGTGAGTGGTTGCTGGTTCTTTGTAGCCTGGAGCATAGTCTCACTAAGTCGTTGCCGGAAACCAGATAAATACGATCTCTGAACTTCTTGAAAAGGGACAAGACCTAGCTCAATTTGTTTTGTATCGTAGAATTCACCTGCCTCGAATGCCAACGCCAACAAATCCGCATAGCTCTCGATGAGCGTCTGTCGTGATTGTTGAAAGTAGTTGGGTTGGGTGCTGGAGACAAGTAAACAGCCTGAAACGTTCCCTTCAAACATAATAGGAGCAGCAGCAGCGCTTTCTTCCCATAGTCCATGGTAACCAGGAGAAATGCTCAGATTCTCTGAGAGATTCTGGTTAACAATAGGGCGACTTAAAGAAACAGCATGCCCGGCTAAAGATTCTGCTCCTAAAAGAATTGCCTGCTGATCCAAATTGCTTTCCCATGGTGGTGTTCCTCGTCCCACACCCTCGCGCAAACTGCGTATCTTCCCTTCGTGAGAGGGAGGCATGCATCGCACTACAATAATTGCGAGCCCTAAACGCATTGGGTCAAGTTGTTCAAGCGCTTGCTGCAAGATGAGATCGCAAAGTGATGTGAATCGGAGCACTTTGGGGATCGTTGCGCGAGTGCGAAGGACACGAATATAGAACTCGCTTGGGATCTTATGCATCATGTCCTCTGTCAATGAACCTTCTGTCTCGGCTATGAACCCTCCAAATTCATCTATAAGTAGATCAAGCAAGGCCTTGCGATGCTGCGGAAGGGCGTTAAGCAATCGTTGGATACTTTGCGAACGTGGACTCGACTCATTGTTTACCCAACGTGTCAAGGTAACAGGATTTACGCCTAACTCATTAGCAAGCCGCCGCTTCTCTTGCGGGTCTTGAATGATGCTTCCTAATAACTCACGCCACGTTGGCGATTCTTGCATATCCTCACCTTGCTAAAGCCAATAATGCGTTTAGACCGTTCCGAGCTTACTCTATAGATTCTGGATTAATTGTACAAATTCTTCTTCAAACTGTTGCCAGACTAATTGTTCTGCCTCGGTGATGGTCACGGGTGGTTTTCTCATTGAACCCTCTTCCATAGCTTTTGAGATTCGCTGTCTTATTGTGTGAAAGTACTGCTCTTGAATATCAAAACCTGGCATGATGGCCAATTGAATATCATCCGGTTCATAAAATTCCTCTGGCTCGAATGCCAGAACCATCAATTCAGCATAGTTCTGGATGAGCGCTTCACGATACGATAGAAAATAGCCCGGTTGCGTACTCGAGACAATCAGACATCCCGCGAAGCGTCCTTCTCGCATAATGGGGCACACTGCTGAGCTTTTTTCCCAATCTAGCCATCTTGCAGGATAGAACGTCAGACTCTCAGATCTATCCTGAATCGTGAGTAAATGCGCATTGGAGAATGCATAACCGGCCAGTGACTCTATTCCAAGGTATGCAACCTCGTGTTTCATAGTAGCTTTCCAGGAGTGTGTTCCTCGCCCTACATGCTCACGCAGGCTACGTACCTTCTTTCCCTCCTGCGGCTTGACACATTGTGCCACGCTGACTGTCATTCCTAGCAGGTTAGGGTCTAATTGTCTGAGAGCTTCCTGTAGAATAAGATTGCTGACTAACCAGAATCGCTGTCGTTTGGGGGCCGTTATATATGTATGTAATACACTTGAATAGGTTCCAGACGGAATTTCAAACGACGTATCTTCGGTGAACTCATTATTTATGATACTTGTAAACTCTGGAAACTCTTCAACAATTGATTCTTGCAATTTCTGGCGATTGGAGGAAGGGACTGCTTTGAGAAGTTGATTGAGGTTCTGAGGACGAGGATTCGTCTCGTTATGGGCCCAACGTACCAGTGTAGCAGGGTTTATTCCTAGCTCATTAGCAATCCGGTTTCGCTCTTGTGGATCATGAATAAGCTGTCCTAGTAGGACACGCCAGGCAGGTAGCTCTTGCATTTTTCATTCACCCTGCTGTTAAAATTGCGCACCTCTGTATTCGCTCTGATTATAATATCAGCTAATACCCGTATGGTCAACGATTTTACACCACGGGATACTCGTATTGAGCACAATAAATGGCGCATTTAACCAATCATGTAAACATTCTTCCCAATCATATTGACGCCGAGCGTGATCTGCGTCATAATACGAGTCGTTGATAGGGAAATAATCGTTCACCTGCCAAAGTATATCAAATAAGTCGAGTAGATATGAGCAACGAATTCGAAGGTAACGCCTTTCCACCAGTGCAAGTTTTACGGGGAGTATATGAGGTAATAGTCGTCGGTGCAGGCCACGCAGGATGCGAAGCCGCACTGGCTTGCGCGCGTATGGGGCGAAAGACGCTCTTATTGACGATGAATCTCGATAGCATTGCGCTTATGCCTTGTAATCCATCTATGGGCGGGCCTGCGAAGGGTCACCTGATCAAAGAAATAGATGCCCTTGGAGGGGAAATTGGCCGCAATACTGATCGTACTTTTATTCAGGTCCGACTACTTAATACCAGTAAAGGTCCAGCTGTGCAGGCCCTCCGTGCCCAATGCGATAAACAGGCTTATCGCCTTGCTATGAAGTACGTCCTGGAAGGCCAACCAAATCTTGAGTTGAAACAGGCAACTATTGCCCGGCTCATTAGTGATAAAGGAGACGATGGCCGCCCTAAAGTTGTAGGCGTTGTGACGAATAATGGCTGGCAATATGAGGCTGGCGCAATCATCTTAACCACTGGTACATTTATTAATGGGCGCCTTGTTGTAGGCGAGAAGACGCAGCCCGGAGGCAGGGCTGGCGAAGGTCCTGCCCTGGGAATATCAGATTCGTTGGTTGCATTGGGACTCGAAGTGCGCCGTTTTAAAACAGGGACGCCACCGCGTATTGATGCCCGCACTATCGATTTTAGCAAAACAGTGCCACAGCCTGGCAGCCGTGTGCCCCTCTTTTTTTCCCAGGACACATCAGCTCGAGAAGATGTACAACTTCCTGGCGGTCGTCCCAATCCAATTTATCCAGTTACCGACGAAGATCTTAACGGGTGGCGGCCACAGTTACCTTGCTATCTTGTACATACGACTGAACGAACGCACCAGATTATTCGTGACAACCTGCATCGTTCTCCACTTTACACGGGCATTATCGAGGGTATAGGTCCGCGTTATTGTCCCTCTATTGAGGATAAAATTGTACGCTTCGCCGATAAGAGCAGGCATCAAATCTCCTTAGAACCCGAAGGTTGGCGCACAGGTGAAGTGTATGTTCAGGGAATGAATACCAGTCTTCCTGAAGATGTGCAATTTGCTATGCTGCGCAGTATCCCTGCACTTGAGCGTGTTGAAATGATGCGCGTTGGATACGCAGTCGAATACGACTATGTACCTCCCGAGCAGTTGTCTCCAACATTACAGACAAAAGCTGTAAGCGGGCTTTTTCTCGCTGGCCAAATCAATGGCACATCTGGCTACGAAGAAGCTGCAGCCCAGGGAATTATTGCCGGTATCAATGCAGCGCTGCATGTTCGTGATGAAGCTCCGTTCGTACCTGGTCGTCACGAAGCATATACTGGTGTGATGATTGATGACTTAGTAACACGTCCTATGAGTGAACCTTATCGTTTGCATACCTCGCGTGCCGAGTATCGCCTGCTCTTACGCCCAGAAAGCGCTGATCTGCGCTTGAGCGATTATGCTTATAAATACGGACTTATCGATGATGCACGTTATGCCCAGGTGGTACACAAGCGTGAAAGTATTCAGCGCGCGCTTACGCAACTTGATACGCTGGTATTTACATCATCCCGTACAACAGAGTCATTCGTGCAAGAAATGGGACTTGCTCCTCTTGGGCAGATGCTCTCAGCGCGTGAACTCTTGCGCAGGCCATCGGTTACCTATCACCAGGTGACCCAACTGGCACAGTACGTTTTTGAAGGTAAAGTAAATACAACCGAATATAGTAGGGGAGACTTTCATGGTCGCCCTGAGAACCCTGGCGCACACTCCAATGACTCTGAACACGTCCTTCCCGCGCTTACTGCATCTATCTCGGAAGAGGTAGAGTTACAGGTCAAATACGAAAGTTATGTGCGCAAGCAGGAACAAATTGTCCATCGTACCAGGCGTATGGAGGAACACCATATACCCGAAACCATAGACTATAACGCAGTGCAACACCTACGTACTCAGGCCCGACAGAAACTTATACGAACACGCCCTCGCACTATTGGACAAGCATCACGGGTGGAGGGCGTAACTCCAGCAGATATTGCTATGTTGATGATCTATCTGGAGAAGCAACGCCTGACGCACATACCTACTTGACAGTGCATACATATCAGAGCGATTACAAGCAGTCTCCTGGGAGAAATAAAGTGTACATCCTTGTTGTAGATGATGATCTGTTTGCAAACTCACTCGTACAGTTTGTGCTCAGTAAAGAAGGATATGAAGTTGAAACGACGGATAATCCTCGCGGCGCACTGCATATGATCCAGAAGAGGATACCAGATCTACTTATCATTGATGTGATGATGCCTTACATCAATGGGTTCGAGTTTGCAACGAGATTACGAAATGATGGATATGATATCCCAATAATCTTTATGACTGCGCAAGATACGATTGAGTCGAAATTACAGGGCTTCAATATTGGTGCTGATGACTATATTTGCAAACCCTTTAATCATCAGGAATTAGTAGCACGCGTGCAAGCTGTCATACGTCGTGTCAAGCACAATGCTCAGATTGGAAATAATAGTATTCGCAGCGGTCAATTTGAACTTTTTCCTGGTGAACTCAAAATTGCAATACCAGGTAATGCAACTATTACCCTCACCCCCACCGAGATGCAAGTCTTGCGAGTACTCATGGGTTCTGCGGGTCAGATAGTAGATCGTGATCAGTTACTTTCAGAAGTTTGGAACGACAGCGAAAACAATAGTAACATTGTAGATGTCTATATACGACGTCTCCGATTAAAGTTAGAAGAAGATGCAGATAAACCCCTGCATATCATCTCGGTACGCGGTCTAGGCTATAGATTCTTAGGAAAATAACAGTGAATAATCATTGGTACCTGCAAGCCTTATTTGCCAACACTCCGAGCGTAGTTCTGGCTGTCGATGAACACTTTCATATATTTGATCTCAATCCTGCCGCTGTCACTATCCTGGATATGCCTCCTGAAGAAGTAGTTGGACAGTGTTGTAGCCACCTGATGAAGTGTAGAAACATGAATAGAACACTACTATGTGGCACATCTAACTGTCCAGTAACACGTGTTATACAGCAAAAACAACCAATTGCGCAGGAAGAATTGATCTTGGGACAGGTTATAGATGGTCAAGGTGAGTTCGCTTGCAGCATTATACCTATCGAGCATGAGCAGCGTACGTATGTGATCTTTGATGCTCGTGATATATCTGGTATAAAGATGGCAAACCGTGTGCGGGCAAATTTTGTCTCTATGGTTTCACATGAACTTCGCACCCCGCTTAACTCTGTTCATGGCTTTGTTGATTTGCTCTTACAGGGCTATATGGGCAAATTAAATGAAGAGCAATATAAATATCTTGGCTATGTACAGGAAGGTGTGCAACAGCTTGTTTCCACTGTTGAGGATATCCTTTTTATGACACGTTCAGATTCCGGTCAATTTGAGATGAAACGGGAAAAGGTTGATTTCGAGTTGCTATCAAAAGAAGTTGTTAATAGCCTTCAACCGCAAGCTCTCAAAGCACGTGTGACGATCAACGAGGATATTCCAGTTCCGGCCCCTATGCTTTGTATAGATCCCCAGCGGATGAAACAAGTTCTGAACAATCTCGTCACTAATGCCATCAAATTTACACCGCCTGATGGCTCTGTAACCATTCGTGTTCGTCCATACAACGAGCAATTTGTTAACATCTCCGTCTCAGATACCGGGTATGGTATTCCGATTGAAGACCGACCACATATTTTCGAGCGTTTTTACCAATCTAACCAGGCTCTGCAATCAAAAATGGGTGGTTACGGACTTGGCTTGTCCATCGCGAAATTAATGATCGAGCAGCACGACGGCGAAATTAGCTTTGAGAGCACTGTTGACAAAGGCACGAC